>JBKCVY010000148.1:0-4177 GCA_046317475.1 Cyanobacteriota bacterium
GAGGGCGCGGGTGGCGGTGATGGCCGTGTCGAGGTACATCTCCACCAGCTGGAGGTGGGCCACCCGAAGGGCCACCCCCGGGAAGGTTTTGGCGAACTGCTCGTTGGCGGCCAGCACGCCCTCCACCAGCGCCGTCACGGAGTCTTCGATGTGAATGTCGGTGCCGGAGTTCTGGCCGATCAGCAGGGAGGCCAAACCCACCTGTGTCGGCTGTTCCGCCGAGCTGTCCGCCCGATCCAACAGCTGCAGGAGGTAGCGGAGCGTCCCCACCCGCACGGCTTCGGTGACCGCGATGGCGGAGAGTTCCCCCAGCTTGCCCAGGCCGATCACCACCGCGCCGCGGCTGGGACCCTTGCGCCCCTCCCGACCGCTGCCCGTCATCAGCACCACGGTGCTGGTGCCGCGGGGGCCGGCATAGAGACCCAGCTGGTTGCGACTGGTGAGTTCGCCCGCCACGATGTCGCGATCGACGATGGCTTCGGCGGCGGCGATCGGGTCATTCTCGTAATGGCCCACCATCACCGGGTGGATGACGTAGCGCAGGTCCATGGCATGGCAGGACACCCGCAGGCTGGGCGGGGGGAGCTCCTCCACCGGAGACAGGGGATGGCCGCCCACCAGGCTCCGCAGCGCCTCCTCCTCCGTGGGCAAGGGCACCGGACCCGCTGGATCGGGGACCAGGGGCGGGGCGAGCGCTCCGGCCCCCCGGGCGCGGGGCATGGGGGGAAGGGCCTCCGTGCGCCCCTCCCGAAGCAGGTCGACCAGTGCGGGGAAGTGGGCCCGGTGGCAGGGGAGACCGCCGTGGTCCACGGGCATCAGGTAGGAGCGGCCGATGCCCGCCAGGCGGCCCCCGTCCCAGGTGACCATCCCATCCCCCTCCGGAGTGCTGAGGATCAGGAGCCGCCCTTGGCGCTCGACCAGCTGGCAGGGGGTGAGGGGCGCTTGACCATGCACATAGACCACGCGCTCCGGATCACCAGGGATCCCGTTGGCGATGGAGGGCTGATCCCAGAGCCAGCGCCCGCGAGCAAGGGTGCCGGCCGCCGGCGTGGCGCCGATCTGATCGCCAAGCCAGCGATCCTGGTTCAAGCGCTTCAGCCGTGGCCAGAGGGCTTCGTCGTACCAGTCCGCGGCGCTTGCCTGACCATCGGAGCCTGGCCGCGGCAGCATCTGCAACAGCCCGGGGAAGCCACCAAGCAGATCGACCAGCTCCTGGGCATCGAGCCGCTGGCCCAGCCTGGCGAGGTTGCGAATCATGGGCGATTGGCCCAGCAGGGTGGCGACGACCTGAACGGAACCGTGGTTAGGGGTGCCGAGCATCAGAAAACGGGCGCCCTGAAGGCCGATCAACCGTTGCCAGAGATCGGGCTCACGGGCCATGAACGCCCGCACCACCAGCCCGCCCATGCCATGGGCCAGCAGACGCACGGGAGCCCGGGCATCCGCCTCCGCCACCAGGGGGCGCAGCACCGTCTCCAGCCGCTCCGCCAAGACATCCAGGGGCTGCCGCCAGTCGTAGGGGAAACGCACAACCCGATGGCTGTGCAGCAACGCCTGGCAGAGGTCGTCGTAGACGAGATCAAACAACTTTTCCGGCCCGATCGCCGCGTCCCGCCGATCGCCAAGGCGCAGCAGGCTGTCTCCGGCCAAATCACGGGGATCAAACCAGAGGCGCTGTTTGCGGGGCTCGTCCCACAGGTGAGAGGCCATGAGATCCGGCAGCAGCACCACCACCGGTAGGGGCGCGCCGGGTTGGGAGGCGCGGCCGCGGGCCGCGACCGCCGCGTCCCGCTGGGCATCGGTGTCGCGGGTGCTGGTCCGCTCCCGCTCGAAGGGGTTGGCCGCCAGGGGCTGAAACCCCGCCAGCGCCAGGGGGTGACGGTCCGTCAACCAACGGAGCAGGGCCTGGCTGCAGGAGGGGCGTGAAAAATAGTGAAAGTGGTGGACAGTTGGCCCCTTCTCCAACAGCAAACGGGCCCCCGCCCGGCTGGCGAGGCCAGCCAGCATGGCGTCGGTGTCCACCAGTAAATCATTGGGGCAGCGCTGGAAGAGGAGGGTGTCGCTGAAGAGCAGGGCCAGTCGTTGGAGGGGGTGTCCCCCCAGCCGCTGGCCCGCGATGGTGGCCATCGCCAAGCCCGGTCGCGGCTTGAGTTGGGCCAGAAAGGCCGCCAGGGGGGTGTCGGGAACCATGGCGGCCAGGCCTGGCACCAGGGCGGGGTCGAGACGGTTGCGCACCACCTCCAGCACAAGCCGCTTGAGCAGGGCCATGAGCGGTTGGCCAGAGAGGGGCGTCAAGCCTCCCAGCAAGGCGAGCAAGATGGACAGAAAAACGTCGAGGTTGTCCCCCAGCAGGCGGGTGCCCCGGGCTGGACAGGCCACCCGCAGGTAACGCTCCACCTGAAAGGCCTTCTCATCCAACACACCGCGCAGCTCCCGCAGCCGCTCCCGCTGTTCGGCCGCCGCCTCCTCCTGTTGGGCTTGGGACGGCGACCCCTTGGCGGGATGGGGACGGTAGGCGTCAATCAGTCCATCGTCGAAGCGCTCGGCGCAGAGCAGATCCGTCACCAGGCCACCGCTGGCGTGGCTCACCAGCGACAACCGGGCCCCGCGGGGCAGGCCGCGGGCCAGCGCGAGGGCATTGTCGATGGGACTGTCCGAGAAGGTGTGGTGCTCAAAGCCATAGATCCGCCCGCCGAAGGCGGTGTCCAGCTGGGGCCATACCCCCGCGGTGGAGGTGGCCAGCTCGCCAAAGCTGCCCACAGTGGACGACCCCGTCCCATGCACCAACACCAGCAGCCCCGCCGCGGCATGGGACTGGAGCGATGGATCCTCAACCGGGATGGGCGCCGTGTCAGTGATGGCGCCCCCACGCCAGCGGTAGAGGCCCGGCGGGGACGGAAGACGCTCTTCCAGCCGTTTGAGCAACAGCTTGGTGGCCAACCCGGACCCGCGGATGTCGAGCCCGTCCCCCAGGGCCTCACCCAGCCGATCCCGGGCCAGCGCCTTCAGCTGTCCCACCACCTCCCGCCACAAACCATCGCTGCCGAAGGTGAGGCTGTAGAGATAGCTGAAGACACCTTTGGACGCCCCGCCCCGTTGGGGCGCGTCCTCCGGCTCCATCCGCCACCGGTCCTGCCGCTCCCGCAGCCGGCCCGCCGTCGTGATCAACGTGGCGCCCTCCACCAGCTCCACCAACACCACCTGCCCCTCGGGCATGGCGTCGAGGGGCGAAACGGGGGCGGTGGGCGCCCCCCGGCTGGGGGCGCCCAGAGCAAAGGCGCGCTCCACCCGCACGAACTCGGAGGACAGCAGATCCTCCAGGGGCGCGGCATCGCCGGCCCCACCCCCCGCCGCGTTCCTGGCCCGTCCCGGCGGGGTGTCCCTGGGCCGCAACAGGAGTGGTAAGGGAGCGTCGTCAATCGCCACCCCGAGCAGGGGGGAATCCGGGGCCGGGGGTGGTGGGGGATCGGCGGGAGGCGTCGCGGCCATCAGCTCAAGCGAGGATGGCGGAGGAGAGGGTGGCTTTGGTGCCCACCAACTGGGGTTTTTGTGGGTAGTTGGTGGAGGGCAGGGACCGGCGAATGGCGGCATGCCAGTCGCGATAGGTGGCTTTGGCGGGCAGTGTTTTGAGGGCGCGCAGGGCGTAATAGGTGAAGGCGCCGTTCGGGCGATTCTTGAAGTCGGCGTCGTAGCTGTAGTGATTCGGTCCCTCCTCGCAACCGGCCATCAGCAGATCGCCCGCGCCGCTGACCAACTGGGCCCAGGGAGAAAACACCTGGGAGACGGGCAAGGTGGCCAGGGGCTTGCCGCTGGAGCCCCTGGGCATCGCGTCCTCCGGCAACCAACTGGCCAGGGGCAGATAGCGACTGCGGGGGGCGGCGATCGCGTCGGGATCGGGGGGGGCGTTGCGGGTCACCGTGCCCGAGTGGCAACTGTCGGAGATGAGGAGCAGCGTCACGCCAGCGGCCCGCTGGGCAAACAAGGTATGGATCTCATCATCGAGAAGCACGTTGCCCTGATGGATGTCGTACGGGCAGAGCGCTTCGTCGTAGCCATCCACCTCATCGCCGCTGGTATCGGGGGCCAGGGTGCCATGGCCAGAGAAGGTGATGGCGACGGTGTCGCCGCTCTTGGCGGCACGGATCAAGGACTGGAAGGCAGCCACCAAGGCGGCTTT
>JBKCVY010000149.1:0-5033 GCA_046317475.1 Cyanobacteriota bacterium
TTTGGTGGCCTGGTTGTCGAGAAGCGTCTTCACCGTGAAGCCGCGGGCCGCGAGGGTGGCGGCCCAATCGTTGGCGTCGTTGACGCAACCACGCAAATCGCAATCGGTGCCGGGATAGTTGTTGATGCCGATGCAAAGGGCGCTTTTCGCCATGGGACAGGGATCGCTGTGCCCAAGCTAGGCAGCGGCTCTGGGGGCGTTCGGAGTGGCCACAAATCTTTTGGGTCGCGACGCATTTGCGTCATGACGCCAGAGCTGCTCCTGGCCACCACTGTCGCTGGCTCGGACCGTCGCTGGCCAGGGCCATCGATGGCTAGGGCCGTCGACGGCGTGAACTTCCGCAGGGGAGCTCAGCCGTCCTCGCCATCCGGCTCCATCGTGGGGCTGGGATCCGGCATGGACTCCCCGTCCAGCTCCGATGGCACCGGCTCCTGCTCCGGGTCCCCCGCCGCCGCGGGCGGGACCAACACCACCTCCGCGAGACGGTCGCCCGCATCCAACCGTTGCAGGCGCACACCCGTCGCCGCCCGCGATTGCTGGGGAACCGCATTGGAGCGCATGCGCACAATCACCCCCCGTTCGCTCACCAGCAGGAGCTCCTCCCCGGCCCCGAGCACCTTGAGGCCAATCAGCCCATCCCCCTCGCGACGAAAGCGGATGGCCCGCAGACCCATGCCCGCCCGTTTCTGCAGCCGGAATTGCTGCACCGGCACCCGTTTGCCCAGGCCGCTGGCGCTGGCCACGAGCACCCACGGGCCCTCACTGCTGAGCACCTCCTCCCCGTCCGCCTCCTCCTCAGAGCCGCCCTCGGCGACCCGATCCGCCAGCTCCGCCGGAAGCACATCCATGCTCACCACCCGGTCGCCGCCGCGCAGGTTCATGCTCCGCACGCCCCGGGCCGTGCGCCCGAGGGGGCGGAGTTCCTCATCGCTGAGCCGAAAGTGGATGGTCATCCCCTTGAGCGAACCAATGAGCACGCTGTCGCCAGGCAAGGCCAGCCGCACCCAACGCAGGGCGTCTCCCTCTTCCAGGGAGATGGCGATCAAGCCGTTGACACGGATGTTGGCAAAGGCGGAGAGGGTGGTGCGCTTGATGTAGCCCTTGCTGGTGAGCATCACCAGCTGCTCCTCCTGGCCAAAGCCACTCACCGCCAACAGGGACGTGATCGCTTCCTCCCTGGGAATGGGCAACAGTTGCACGATTGGAGTGCCCTTGGCGGTGCGGCTGCAGATCGGCACCCGATAGGCCGGCATGGAGTACACCACCCCACGGTCGCTGAACAGCAACAGGGCGTCGTGGTCGTTGCAACTGATGAAGAGTTTGACGGCCTCCTCGCCTTGGGAGCGGGTGCCGGCTTTGCCACGGGTGCCGCGACTGGTGGCTTCAAACTCACTCACGGGCATGCGCTTGAGGTAACCGGTTTCGGTGAGCAGCACCACCGAACGTTCGTTGGCGATCAGGTCAATGTCTTCGAGGCCGCCCTCCAAATCGAGAATTTCCGTGCGGCGTGGTGAGTCGTACTTGGCGCGAATGGCCTGCAGCTCTTCGCTGATCAAGCCAAACACCCGCTCACGACGGGCCAAGATGTCGGTGTAATCGGCGATCTTGGCCAGGAGATCCTCGTGTTCCAGCCGAATTTTGTCGGCTTCGAGGGCCGTGAGCCGGCGCAACTGCATTTGCAGGATGGCATCCGCCTGGGCCTCGCTGAGACCAAACCGCGTCATCAGCTGCTCCCGAGCCGTGGCCGTGTCGGCGGCGGCGCGGATCAGGGCGATGACGGCATCCAGGTTGTCGAGGGCAATGAGTAGACCCAGCAGGATGTGGTCCCTTTGCTCCGCCTTGCGCAGGAGGTAGCGGGTGCGCCGCTCGATGGTCTCGACCCGAAAGTCGAGAAAAACAGCCAACATCTTTCGCAGGGTGAGCAAGACTGGTTCATTGCCCACCAACGCCAACATATAGGCGTTGAAATTGCTCTGAAGAGGAGTTAGTTTAAACAGATTATTCAGCACCACTTGGGGGTAGGCATCGCGACGCAACTCGATCACGATGCGCATGCCATCGCGATCACTCTCATCCCGAATGTCGGCGATGCCCTCTAGTTTCTTGTCGTTCACCAACTCGGCGATGCGCTCAATCAGGGCCGCCTTGTTGGTTTGGTAAGGCAGTTCCGTGATGATGACCGCATCGCGATCGGGCCGGCCTGGAGCTTCAATGGTTTCAACCCGGGCCACGCCACGCATCGTCACGGACCCGCGGCCGGTGAGATACATCTCACGGATGCCGCTCCGACCCAGGATTTGCCCGCCCGTTGGGAAGTCAGGTCCGCTGATGTGGGCCATGAGGGCTCGATCATCCACATCGGGGTTGGCGATCAAGGCCTGCAGGCCGTTAATCAGCTCACCCAAATTGTGGGGGGGAATGTTGGTGGCCATGCCCACCGCAATGCCCGTGGAGCCATTGAGAAGAAGCTGGGGGATGCGGGCGGGCATCACCGTGGGCTCCTGCTGGGATCCATCAAAGTTGTCGATGAAATCGACGGTTTCACTTTCGATGTCTTCCAGCAGGCTGTCGCTGGTAAGGGCTTGCAAGCGGGATTCGGTGTATCGCATCGCGGCTGGTGGATCGTTGTCCACGGAGCCGAAGTTGCCATGCCCGTCGATGAGGGGCATGCGCATGGAGAAATCCTGGGCCATGCGCACCAGGGCGTCGTAGACGGCGGTGTCTCCGTGGGGATGGTATTTGCCAAGAACTTCACCCACCACCCGCGCGCATTTGCGGTAGGGCCTGTCGCTGGTGAGGCCGAGTTCGTACATGGCGTAAAGAATGCGCCGATGCACGGGCTTGAGGCCATCGCGAGCATCGGGCAGGGCCCGGCCCACGATCACGCTCATGGCATATTCCAAATAGGAGCGCGACATCTCGTTGCGCAGATCCGTCTGGATGATCCGCCCGTCGCCGTCCCCCGGACCCTTGTCTCCTGGTGTGTTCTCGTCTGCTCCCGGGGGCTGTCCGGTTGGATCCGCCATGAACAGGCACCAGGGTCACTCCTCACTTTATCCGAGCCCCCGCGCCCCGATCGCGATCCCCTCCGGCCATGGCCCCTCCCGATTGCCCCCCCCGCACGGAAGCGGAACTCCAACGCCGCCAGAGGGAGGGCACGCTGCGGGTGCGTCAGGCCGCTGAGTTCCGCCGCCTGGCCCAGGACAGCGGCCTGGAGGCGGCCTACGGGCAAACGGATGTGGTGGTGGCCGCCACGGCGGAATTCACGACCCACGCCAGCCTTCATCTCAGCCTGGGTCCCACGGATCCACCGATTCGCCTGCGGGATCCCAGGATCGGCGGAGTGGCGGCCCTGGCCGGAGGCGCCGGCACCGACCTGGTACTGCCCACCGCCGGCGGCCGGGTGCTGGCGGAATGGCTGGCCGGCCGGCCGGTGGACCTGACCGCCTCCGGCGAGGGCACCGCCCTTTACCCCCGTCGGGAGCTGCACACCGTGCTCCACCTGGAGGATGTCGGTAGTGGCCAGCTGGTGCTGCCCCGGGCCATCACGGAAAATGGAGTGGTGGCCATCAGCAGTGCGGAAGGGGTGCTGCACTCGCCCTATGGCCCCCTGCTGGGCCCCTGGGCCCAGGCGCTCTACACCTGCTCCGGAGCCGACAGCATCGGTCTGGCCATGCCTGGACTGGCCCTCCTCGGCCCGGGGTCGCCGGTGCTCGTGGCTGGCGCCCTTGGCTGGGTCTTGGGCGCCGGCGGCTCCCACCAACCCCAACCCAAGCGCCTGGCCAGTGGCCATGCCCGCACGCCCGGGGCCGTGGCGGCGGTGGGGGTCCCTCTGCATGAGTTGCAGGGCCGCTGGCTGCGCGCCGGTGGGCTGGAGGGGCAGGGGGACGTGCTGCTGGTGGCCATCGCCGCGCCTGTGCCGCTGACCAACGGGGCCGCCGCCATCGGCGCCGCCACCAGCAACCGGGCTCTGGAGGCGCCGGTGCTGGATGTGGCGATTCCACGACGGCTCAAGCCCACCTTTGGCGGGGTCAGCTACAGCGCCTTGCGGACCGGTTGGATCGAGGTGGAGGGGCGCCGCCTGCGGGCGTTGCCGGCCCACAGTCCCAGGCTGGCGATGGAGATCGGCGCCGAACTGGCGACGCGGCTTGAGGAGAACCGCTTTCCCCTGCGGCTCCCCCTGGCGCCCCTCGGGCAGCGCTTAGGGCTCAGGCCGCTCGACCCCTAATGGTGATTCCTGGAACCGGCCCCTAAGCTCCCGCCAGAACTGCCGCGGCGCGCGATGGCTGAACCCCCCTCCTTCCCCGAACCCCAACCCGAACCCCTCCCGATCCCGACCCCGGGCCCAACGGAGCTAGAGGAGCTGCTGGCGGCGGCCCTCGATGAGGACGACCTTCCCGATGCCCACCCGCCCGCACCCTCCCCCACCCTGGAGGCGGCCACCGCCCGTCCACCGTTGGCGCCTTCGCCCACCCCGCCAACGGCGGCCGGCGGCGAGCCCCGCGTGGCCGCCACCTTGGAGGTGCCGCCCCTTCCAACCGCCTCCGGAACCGGCGGCTCCGAGGGGGGGGAATGGGAGCTGCTGGTGGGGAAAGTGAAGGACTGGCTCGACCAGGCGGATCTGCCCGGTCAATGGGAACGGCTGGGGGGACCGTTGCGGGGACTGGGCCTGCTTCTGGCCTTGCTTCTGATCCTGAAACTCTACGTGGCACTGCTGGACACCCTGGATGACGTGCCCCTGCTGCCTCGCCTCCTGCAACTGCTCGGCCTGGTCACCCTGGCGCGGTTTAGCGTCACGCGCCTGACCCGCAGCGACGACCGGCAGGTGGTCCTCGCGTCTTGGAAGCGCCGGTGGGATGCGTTCCGGGGCTCTTGAGGGGGGCACGGGCCCCCTGGTCAGCCGCTTGGTAGCTTGGCGACAATCCCCCAAGCTCCCTTGACCCTCTCGCTCGGCCGCTTCCGCACCGTCCGTCGCGCCTACGGCATCGATGAAATCGCCCTGGTGCCCGGAGGCCGCACGGTGGATCCAGAGG
>JBKCVY010000150.1:0-7852 GCA_046317475.1 Cyanobacteriota bacterium
CCACCATTCCCAGCTGCGGCGATCCGCGAGGCGATAAAAAATTTTGCCGCGGCGCTTGGCCATGCTGGGGGAGAAGGCCGGCGCGGCGGAGGTATAGGCGACGCGGACCTGATCCAGGGCCAGGCCCGCCCGCTCCGCCCCCGCCAGAAGCTTGCTGCCCAGGGCCTCGCGTGTGGTGGTGTCGGCGATCAGGAACAGGCGAATGGTCATCGGCTCGCCAGGGGCGGCGCGGGGATCGGCCCATCAATCATCCCGTCCCAGGCGGAGCGCCATGCCCCGATAAAAGCCGATCAGACGCTCAGATACAGTTTCTCAAACTTGATGGAATCCATGCTTTCCGCGCATCGGAGAAGGTCATGGGCCACCGCGTCCCCAACACGCCACGGCCTGTTGAGGACTGATTCTGGGAACAGTCATCCATGCGCCAGCTGACACTTATCCGACCGAAAAGAAGGATTTCGCCATTTGAGTGGAAGGAAGTACTGAGTTACCGAGACTTGCTTTATTATCTTTCCATGCGCGAAATAAAATTGCGCTACAAGCAAACCAGCCTGGGCATCGTCTGGGTTGTGCTGCAGCCCCTTGTGCCAGCCATCATTTTCGCCGTGTTGTTTGGCAATTTTGGCAGACTGCCAAGCAATGGCCAACCCTATTTATTGCTGGTCTTTACGGGGATGGTTTCTTGGGGATTGCTCAGCAATGCCGTAAGCCGCGGCAGCGGGAGCCTGGTCGGCAATGCAAATCTGTTATCAAAGATTTACTTTCCCCGCATCATTGTGCCCTTGGCGGCCCTATCTTCTGTCCTCGTTGACTCCCTTGTGGGAGTGGCTGCACTTGCCATTTTGGCCCTGCTCTTTGGCATTCACCCTGGAGTGCATCTGTTGGCGGCACCATTTTTTTTGGCGGCCTCCTTGGTGATGGGCTTTGGGCTGACCCTCCTGAGCGCGTCATTAAACGTTTACAGTCGTGACATTGGCAATGTCGTGCCCTTTGCGCTTCAGGCCTGGAACTACATGACGCCTGTCGTGTACTCAAGCACTCTTATTCCAAAAAAATGGATGTTTCTTTATTCGCTCAATCCCACGGTCGGGCTGGTTGAAGGGTTTCGCTGGTCCGTTTTGGGAGGGGAGGCCATTTCACCCTTGATGCTCACCAGCATGACAATTGGATTGGTCATCGCCTGCTTTGCTGGACTGGCGGTTTTTCAAAAGATTGAGCGCGGTTTCGCGGATATTGTCTGAGGCCCTGAATCTGAATCATGACACCTACCGATCTTGCCATACAGGTCCATTCCCTGGGGAAGTCTTACCACATCAAGCACAGGCTGGATGTCAACGGGGCGGCAAGCCAACAACAATCCCGAGGATTTGCATGGCCCTGGCAACACAATCGACAGCCACAAGAACGAATCACCGATGAAATTTTTTGGGCCCTGCGCGATGTGAGCTTTACGGTGCCGCAGGGAAAGGTATTCGGAGTGATCGGTCAAAATGGGGCCGGCAAGAGCACATTGCTGAAGCTCCTTTCTCGCATCACCGACCCCACGGAAGGGCACGCTGAAATTTACGGGCGCGTGGGCTCCCTGCTGGAGGTGGGCACCGGCTTTCATCCCGAGCTTTCCGGTCGGGAGAATATCTATCTTAATGGCACGCTTTTGGGAATGAGGCGACGGGAAATCAACGCCGTCTTCGACGACATTGTTGATTTTGCCGAAGTTGCCCGCTTCATTGACACTCCAGTAAAGCGCTATTCGAGTGGGATGTATGTCAGATTGGCGTTTGCCGTGGCCGCCCATCTTCAGCCTGAAATTCTGATTATCGACGAGGTGCTAGCCGTGGGTGACATCCGATTCCAAAAGAAATGCCTGGGCAAAATGAAAGACGTTACCGGACATGGACGGACCGTTATTTTTGTCAGCCACAGCTTAAATACCGTCAATTCATTGTGCGATGAATGCCTGTTACTCGAGAATGGACGCGTCAAGCAGATTGGTCCTACGGCGGAGGTCACGGCCGCATACTTCAACAGCAATCAGGATGATTCCGGCCCTCAATTGGATCTTCGCAACGCCCCCCTGGGGGACGACGTCGCGCTGTTGCATGGCGCCTCGCTTGTGAATGGGGCGGGGGAGGCAATCAGCCATGCCCGTCTCGATGCTGTTTTTGGCATTGAAATCACCTATGAGCTAAGACGCTTCGATCAGCCTGTCATCCCAAATCTCCACTTCTTTTCGGCAGGCACCTGCGCCTTCGTCACATCGCCGATCACGATACCCCAGTTGCAGCCTGGCCTGCACAAAGCCGTCGTCTGGATACCAACGGGGCTGCTCAATGCGGGAAGTTATGATATTAATATTGCCGCCAGTTCCATGACTCCAGTACGCGTCCATTTTCACGTGATGGATCGCTTTAGTTTTTCGGTGCTTGAGGATCTGAACGATCCCGCTCGTCATAACTATGTGCAAGCTGTCCCAGGCATCGTCCGCCCCCGCCTCCGCTGGGACCTGGATCCCCACTAACAAGGCCGGGCCCTACCCGTCTCAGCGCGAGAGGACTGTTGATGGCTTCTGAACTGCGACACACCCCGATCCAGGGCCTTGTTGAGCTGCGCTCACACCGCTTCGCGGACGCGCGGGGCACGTTCCTCAACGTCTTTCGCCGTCAAGAGGGGGCGTTCCAGGAGGCTTGGGGCAATCGAAATATCCAACAAATCAACATCAGCCGCACCGAGGAAACTGGCACCATCCGCGGCCTGCATCTGCAGGCGCCGCCCTATGGCGAAGCAAAATTGGTGCGCTGCCTGCGGGGACGCGTCTGGGATGTGGCTGTGGACTTGCGGCCAACCTCCCCGACCCATGGGGCCTGGCATGCTGTGGAACTGTCGCCCGAAACGGCCAACGCCCTGCTGATTCCCGAAGGATGCGCCCATGGGTTTCAGGTGCTCGCGGCAGGCAGCGAGTTGCTCTACGTGCACGCCGGTGTCTGGAGGCCGGAAGCCGAAACCGGGGTGCGTTTCAACGACCCGCGGCTGGCGATCCCTTGGCCACTGCCACCGGTGGGCATCAGTGAACGGGATCTGAACCTTGCTCTGCTTGAATTCGAGCCATGAGCCACCACCGCTGCCGAAACTGCGGATCTTTACTGGATCAATCGGTGATTGACCTGGGCCATCAACCTCCCAGCAACGCCTATCGCTCGCTTGCGCAGTTGGAGCAGCCAGAGATCACTTACCCGATGAAGCTCTATGTCTGCACCAGCTGTTGGCTGGTGCAGCTGCCCGCCCATGCGGCGGCCGAGGAGCTATTTACGGACAATTACGCCTACTTTTCCAGCACCTCAACCAGTTGGTGTGCCCATGCGGAAAGCTTCGTCACGGCCACGGTCAAGCGGTTGGCCCTTGGCCCCCACAGTCGGGTGGTGGAGCTGGCATCGAATGATGGCTATCTCCTGCAATACGTGAAACAGCGGGGCATCCCCTGTTTAGGCATTGAACCCACCCATTCCACCGCAGAAGCCGCCCGGGCAAAAGGCATTGAAACCATTGAGCAGTTTTTCGGTGTGGCGTTAGCGGAGCAGCTAGAGCCCGCTGATTTGGTAGTGGCCAATAATGTTCTGGCCCACGTTCCAGACATTCACGATTTCTTGGGAGGCATCGCCAAGCTGCTGAACCCCCAGGGGCGGGCCTCAATCGAATTTCCCCATTTGCTGCGCCTGCTAGATGGTAATCAGTTCGATACAATTTACCATGAACATTATAGTTACTTCAGTTTGGCGGTGGTGCGACGTCTAGCCAGCGTTGCCAACTTGGTAGTGGAAGATGTGGAGGAATTGTCCACCCATGGCGGGACTCTTCGCGTGTGGCTTGCCCACCCGGAAGCGGCGCAGGTGTCAGCCGCCGTCCAAAGGGTCTTGGCGATGGAGGCTGAAGCGGGCCTGGAATCCCTGGGGGCCTACACGGGCTTCCAGAGCCGGGCCGTGGCGAGCAAGCACCAATTGTTGGAGTTTTTGCTGCGGGCCAAGCGCAATGGTCAGCGGGTACTGGGCTACGGCGCGGCGGCCAAGGGCAACACCCTGCTGAATTTCGCTGGCATTAAACCCGATCTCCTGCCAGCGGTTGCCGACCGGGCACCCAGCAAACAGGGCTACGTCCTGCCTGGCAGCCATATCCCTGTGGTGACCTTGGAGGAGATGGAGGCAGCCTCCCCTGATGCCCTGCTGGTGCTCCCCTGGAATCTGATCGACGAACTGCGCCAGCAATTGAAGGGTTATGAGCTGGTGACGGCCATTCCCTCCCTGCGCCATTGGTCATCCAAATCCTGAGGTCACCTTGAGCACGATGCGGAAGATTCCCTACACAAAACCCTCCATTACGGACCTGGAGGTGCAATATGCCACCGATGCCGCCCGCAATGGCTGGGGTGAACATTGTTATGACTATATCCTTCGTTTTGAGGAAGCTTTCCAAGCGCATCTTGGCGTGAAGTACGCCATCGCCACCAGCAGCTGTACCGGTGCACTGCATATGGGCCTGCATGCGCTGGGCATTGGCCCGGGAGATGAGGTCATCATGGCTGACAGCAACTGGGTCGCCACCGCCGCCCCAATTGTTCACCTGGGGGCCACGCCGATTTTTGTGGACATTCTTCCGGACAGCTGGTGCCTTGATCCCCAACAGGTGGAGGCGGCCATCACCCCGAAGACGAAGGCCATCGTCGCAGTGCACCTCTACGGCAATCTTTGCGACATGGATGCTCTCCTGGCGATTGGCAATCGCCATGGAATTGCGGTGATCGAAGATGCCGCCGAGGCGATTGGCTCGATGTACCACGGCCAACGGGCGGGAAGCATGGGTTGTTTTGGCGCCTTCTCCTTCCATGGCACAAAAACGATCACCACGGGCGAGGGTGGCATGTTTGTCACCAACGACCCCGATCTTTACGAGCGGGTATTGACCCTCTCCAACCATGGTCGGGCACGGGGCCAATCCAAACAATTCTGGCCTGAGATAGTGGGGTTTAAATACAAGATGAGCAACATACAGGCAGCCATCGGTTGCGCTCAAGTGGAGCGCATCCAGAATCTGATCGATGAGAAACGACGCATCTTTCACTTCTATCACTCCCTCTTCTCCCCCCTGCCCGTACGGATGAATCCAGAGCCCGAAGGAATGGTGAACGGCTTTTGGATGCCTACGATTGTGGCGGAAGCGGAGGTTGGCTTTGAACGGGACCGTTTGATTGCCGAACTCAATCAGAAAGGTGTTGATCTGCGGGTTTTCTTCTGGCCCCTCAGTGGCACGAGCATCCCCGGGAGAAAGTTCCAGGCTATTCCCTTCCTTTCCGAGTCGATTCACCTACGCAGCGTCAATCTGCCCAGCTGCTTTGGCCTGAGCGAAGAGGATGCAAACCGCCTATTTGAGCTTGTCTCTTCCCATCTTCAGAGCTAAACTCAGTAGACACGTGATGCGCTATTCCCGCGATAATCACCATCGACACTGAGCCATGACATGACGAGTGATGACAGGAAAGAGTTTGATGAACGCAAGGAGCGGAATTGCCTCGCCCTTGGCGGAGACCCAACCGCCTTTGCACATTCTCTGTCTCTTCTCACAGAGTTGGATCAGTATGATTATTCCTATCTCTGGACGTGGATGGGCGTACCGATCATCCAAATGCCAGCGGACATTCTTGCGACACAGGAGGTGATTTGGAAGACAAAGCCCGATATCATCATCGAGACAGGAGTGGCCCGGGGGGGATCGGTCCTCTTCATGGCCTCGATCCTTGAATTGGTCGGCAAGGGGCGTGTCATCGGTGTTGATATCGATATTCGTCCGCACAATCGCGAGGCCATTGAATCTCACCCCCTCTCCCGACGCGTGGATCTTGTGCAGGGTGGTTCCGTTGATGCGGATATCCTGCTCCAGGTGAAACGCCTGATCCCTCCGAAGGCAAGCGTGATGGTCGTTCTCGACAGTGACCACAGTCGCCAGCACGTGCTCGCGGAATGCCGCGCCTACGGACCCTTGGTCACTCCAGGCTGTTACTTGGTGGTGGCCGACACCCTCGTTGGCCATGTGGACGCGGAACAGGCCCCCAAAAAGCGCTCCAAACTCTGGTTTAAGGGAAACGATCCCCTTTCGGCTCTGCAGGACTATCTTCAGGAGGAAGATGGTTTTGAACAGGATCCAATCCTGAATGGAAAGCTGGTCCTCTCATCTTCTCCCGGCGGCTACCTCCGTCGCCGACTGTGAGCCTCAAGCTTCGGCCTTTTCAAGCGGATCAGGACACGGAGGTTCTGCATCAGTTGCGCGGCGATATCGAACTTCAGCATCTGTTGATGGCCCACCCCAATCCCCAGGCGCTGGTTGACGTTGAGGCCTGGGTTGCGCGGCGCCAAGCCCATGGTTGGTTTGGCGTGATTGACATAGAGAACGGGACGGCAATCGGATTTACGCAACTCAGCGACTGGCACAGGATCGACGGCTACGCCTGGCTGGGCATCGCCATCCATCCCCGCTGGCAGGGCCAGGGCTGGGGGCGACTGGCCATGGAAGCGTTGGCTTGGCAAGGCCGAAACGATCTGGGCTTGCGCAAACTTCTCCTGCAGGTGCGGGTGGACAATGTTGATGCAGTGCGTCTTTATGGCAGCCTTGGCTATCGGGAAGTCGGCATTTTTAAAGACCATTACTATGATGGCTCTTGTTATCATGACGTTCTCGTCATGGAATTAGTCTTCCAGTCACCATGACAGCCGTCGTCATTTCTCAGCCCATGTACTTCCCGTGGGTTGGATTCATGGCTCAGCTGGCACTGGCAGATGTGTTGATTTGGCTGGATGACGCCCAGTTTTCCAAAGGGTCCTTCACAAATCGTGTGCAGGTCAAGCACATATCAGGCGTCAAATGGATGACGATTCCACAGATCCGGAACGTTTCTTTTCCACGCATCATGGATCTGGGCCTTCCAGAGGCTGATATTTTCCAGGCGCACCGTTCCCTTTTGTCGCAGAGTCTTCATTCGCGGCCATTCCGGGACCAGGCGTTAGCCCTATTTGAGCAAGCAACCGCTAGCGGCTCCCTGGTTGACAGATTGATGGCGAGTACTGAAATCATTGCCCAGCATTGGCAGATTGTGCCTCCAAGAATTCTGCGTTCCTCCTGCCTTGCTGCCGGGGGCACCTCCTGGGAGCGGGTGCTGGAACTGGTGAAGAGGGTTGGAGGCACGCGATACATCACGGGCCATGGCGCAGCCAACTACCTGCGGCATGAAGCGTTTGAAGAGAATGGAATCGGCGTCGAATACATGGTCTACGCACCGTTGCCCTGGGCCCAAGGCGAGGGGGCATTTACACCGTACGTCGCCAATTTAGATCTCTGTGCTTCCGTTGATGCCGACGCCGCCAGGCATCATCTTTGTCCTGCTACCGTGAATTGGAAGGAGTTTATGGAGCGACGACAGTGTCCTTAACCAGCGATAAGAATAGGCAAGAATTCTTAACCTCGGGTTTTACCATTCTTCCTGGCTTTTATTGTCAGCACCAACAAGTGGAGCCAATCCTGGAGGGAATTCGTGACATCATTGCGTTGATCTGCCATAAGTATGACGTCGCCGCCCCAACAGACACTCCGGCGGAGGCCATGACAACCGCATTTATGGCCCTTATCCAGCAATCCCGTGGGTACGGTGCTGAAGTTTACGATGCCGTCAAACAGATCCCCGCCTTCATGCAATTGGTGAGTGATTGCCGCAATGCTGATGTGTTCAAAGAGCTGAGGGCTGGATCCATGCCTGGGCTGGCGGCGGGGAGCTACGGAATTCGGATTGACTGCCCAGGTGAGAGGACAGTTCGTG
>JBKCVY010000151.1:0-5357 GCA_046317475.1 Cyanobacteriota bacterium
GGGTGGGCGTGATGGTGGAAACCCCCGCGGCGGCCCTCTGCGCCGAAACCCTCTGCGCCCAGGTGGACTTCCTGAGCATTGGCACCAACGACCTCCTGCAATACACGATGGCGACCGATCGGGCCTCCGCCGCCCTGGCCGATCTCTCCAGCCCCTGGCAGCCAGCCCTGTTGAAGCTGATCGGCCTGATCGGCGCGGCGGGCCAACGGAGTGGGGTGCCGGTGAGTGTGTGCGGCGAAGCCGCCGCTGATGCCGATCTCGCCCCGGTGCTGGTGGGGTTGGGGGTCACCTCCCTCTCCATGGCGCCTGGCGCCCTGCCCGCGGTGGCGGCGGTGTTGCGACGGACGGATCTGCAAACGGCTCGGGGGATGGCGAGTGCCGCCCTGGCGGCGTCCTCGGCGGCAGGGGCCGCCAGGGCGGCGGCAGCGGCCTTGGCTTCAGCTTCCCAGGCCATGGCCCAGCGCCCGGCTTGAGGAGCTGGTGGGGGATCCCTCCGCCACCCATCGAGCCCGTTTGCGGGCCTTGCTCGCCGTGATCGCGGGGCAAGGCACCCCCGAGGGGGAGGGGGAGGGCTGAGCCAATCCAGTCCGATGCAAGAGGTAAAAACAAGGACACGTTCTATCCGTAGGCGAATCCGCTAAGGAACCATCTTGCCCTTGCCCCGTTTGGGTTTAGGAGCAAAATCTTGTTGCAGGGCCGCATTGATCGCCTGGAGATCGAAGGCCTCTGGGTCGAAATTCGGATCAAACACTTCAATGTAAGCCGTGTGATCTGGATGGCTGGGATCCGCCAGCACGTCGCGGATGTATTCCCAACCGCCCACACCGCCCGAATCGTCGGGTGGGCAGGCCCGCTTGCCGGACACACACCGCGGCAGGGCCGCCTCATCACTGGGTTGCACCAGGATCTTTTCCAGTATCAGGCTGTGCATCCAGCTGTCGCCGAAATCGTATTCATACCGCAGCTTGTCTTTGGGCTGCAGGAGGAGAGCGTCCAGCCGCGCCTTGGCATCATCCAGGCAATCCCCATCACCCACCATCGTGGGATCACTGAAGTAGACGAGCGGTTCGCGGTTGCGGGTGCCGGCGATGAACTGGTGCAGGTGGCTGTCCTCCCAGTTCATGGCAATTTGAATCACCCGATGCAGATCGGCCAGGCGGATGGCGGCAGGCACCCAAATCCTTCGCCAAATGGCCGGCTTGCTCCCCTCCAAGGTGAGCTTGAGCTGAAACACCTCCACCATCCCCTCAGGCAGTTGCCGCTGCTCCTCGGTCCGGCCAGAGGTGGCGTAACCCCCATTCAGATCCTTCCATTTCTGGGGCTTGTTGATGGTCATGTTTCGCCTGGGAATTGGGACTGTTGTTTCACCTTGCCAGCACGGGCGGGCGGCGTGCTTCGCGGAGGTGTGGGAATGTTGGCTCGGGAGCGCACCCGATGGGGCGGGGGACAGGCGTGAGCGGCGGCGCCAGCCGGGAGCCCCTGGCCGCGCCGGACACCAGCACCATCACCAATGGCGAACTCGGCCGAGTGGCCTGCAGTGCGGACGGCCGCCGCCCCCCAAGGCCTGGCCCCCCGCACCAGCGGCCTGCCCCTGCGGCTCAAGGCCTACGAAAGGTCCCGCAGCGTGGCGATCAGCGCGGATGCCAGCCACTTTGCCCTTGGCGGCGATTGGTATTTGCGGCTCTTCCAGGCTGATGGCCGCGAGCGGTGGAACACCCCCACCCCCGGCGTCGCCTGGCTGGTGAACCTCAGCCCCGATGGCCGCTTCGTGGTGGCCGCCCTGCCCGTCGGTACCGCCACGGCCCTGCTGGATGGCGAGGCCACGGCCGCACGCATTCAGGCGGAGCTGTCGCGGTTCAGCGACTCCTCCCGGATCCAGCCGAACGACGTGTTCGTGCTCTACCTGGCCGGCCATGGGGTGACCGATGTCCGGGGCGACTACGTCTTCAAGACGGTGGAGGCGTCCGCCGATGGTTCCGGCGGCCTGGGGGGGCGCCAACTGCTCGATCTGCTCGCCTCCATCCCCAGCACCCACCTGGTGGTGGTGCTCGACACCTGCGCCGCCGGCAGCTTCCGCGACGCCTTCCGGATCGACCTCACCCTGAGGCGCCTCAACGAAGTGAGCGGCCGCGCCGTGCTCGCTGGCTCGGCCAGCCAGGGCAGCGCCCTGGAGCATCCCTCCCTCGGCGGCGGCCTGTTCACCGGCGTGCTCCTCAGCGGCCTCGGTGGCGCCGCCAACAACGACGGCAACGAGGAGGGGAGTGTGCAGGAGGCTTTGGTGGCGAGCAGCGGGCGGTGTTTCACGAACCCGACGATGATTTCGGCCTCACCCGCTCGGACCTCCGCCGTTGAGGGGCGCTGGAACGCCCGTGGCGGCCCCGGGTGGCCCCCCTGGCGGAGGGGTTGGCCCGGCGCCTCGGCCGCCAGCGGGTGCTCTACGACAGGTTCCACGAGGCGGAGTTTGCCCGGCCCGGCTTGGATGTCTACCTGCCCCAGCTCTACCGCGACCAAAGCGAGCTGATTGTGGTAGTGCTCAGCCCCGACGACCCGCGCAAGGCCTGGTGCGGCCTGGAGCTGCGCTGGATCCGCCAGTTGCTGCTGGGCCCCGGCAGCGAGCGGATCATGCTCCTCAGCCTTGGCGATCCTGGAGACCTCTCCGCCCTTGGCTTGCTGCCGGGGGATGGCTACCTGGAGATCAGTCGTCGCCGCGCGGAGGAGGTGGTGGAGCGGATCCTGGAGCGGCTGGCGCTGCAGGGCGGGGGGGGTGCAGACGCTGCCTGGTGGCGCTTGCCCCAGGGACAGTGGCGCCCTCGCGGACGGCGGACGGCGCCCGCGGCTACCGCATCGGGCGGGCGGGCGTGCTGGCCCAGCTGCCGGGCCGTGCCCAGGAGGCCATCGCCGTTTACGAAGCCGATCCCGACCATCCCCGCGCCGCCGCCACGGCCCGCTGGCTGGACTGCCCAACGACCGGCGCCAGGCCTGGTCTTCAAACTTCCAACGCCCCGGCCGGCACCACCGCGATGCCATCGGCGCGTCTGTAGCCGTAGCCGGTGCCGCACACCACCGCCAAAAATGCGGGCTCGCCCGTGCGGCGGGTGTCGATCTGGTGGCGAAAGCGCAGCAGGCCAGCGGCGGCGGCCTCCACCTGCCCCTGGCCAAGCTTGATCTCGATCGCGCCCCAGCGGCCATCGCGCCGTTGCACGATGGCGTCCACCTCCACGCCGTAATTGTCGCGGTAGTGGAACACCTCGCCATCCAGCGCCTGGGCCAGCACCCGTAGATCGCGAATCACCAGCGATTCGAAGAGCAGCCCCAGCCATTCCAGGTCGCGCAGCAGGCGCTCCGGGCTGGCGCCAAGGGCCGCCACCGCCAGGGAGGGGTCGCAGAAGTGACGGCGGGGAGCTTGGCGCAGGGCCGCCTTGGAGCGCAGATGGGGCCGCCAGGCGGGCTGGTGTTCGAGCACCATCAACCGCTCGAGAGCCCGCAGATGGTCGCCCACGGTGCGCGGATCGAGGGGACCATCAGCGCCGCCCCCATCGGCCGCCAGGGTGGTGAGGGCCACCTCGGTGGCCACGTTGCGGGCGAGGGAGCGCAGCAGGGCCCCAAGCCGCTGGGGATCCCGGCGGCGTCCATCCACCCGTTGCACGTCCACCTGGCGCACCTGCTCGAGGTAGTCGCGAGCCGAGCGGCAGGCCGCCGCCAGGGGCCGCTCCAGCTGGGCGGGCCAGCCGCCGCGACACACGAGCTCGGCGAGATCGCCCAGCGCCAGGCCCGGGTCCGCGCAACTGGGGGGCATCCCCTCCAGCAGCGCCGCCAACGAGACGCCTCCCGTGCCGGCGCCACTTTCCACCAGGGTCATGGGCCGCAGCCGCAAGAAGGAGAAGCGGCCGGCTCCCGTGTGGCGGGCGACGTCATCCGCGGGCACCGCCGAACCGGTGAGCACAAACTGGCCCGGTTCCGCGGAGGCGTCCACCGCCCGCCGCACCTGGTTCCAAAGCGCCGGCTCCACCTGCCATTCATCGAGCAGGCGCGGCTGGGGCCCCGCCAGCACCAGGGCCGGATCCACCACCAGCGCCTGGCGGGCCGCGGGGTCCACATCCAGCAGCACGGAAGAGGCAGCCACCTGTTGGGCGGTGCGGGTCTTGCCGCAGGCTTTCGGACCTTCAATCACGACCGCGCCCGCGGCGTCAAGGCAGGCGCGCAGTTCGGCGTCGGCGATTCGGGGGCGGTAGGCGGAGGCCATGCGGGGCTGGGCATTGTGGCGGAAGACTGGATTCTAATGCTGGAAAAATCGGAGCTCTAACGTGGGAAAAAGTGACCGGTAGATGCAGAGAACGTCGGCCCAGAGGCGCCGCCGGCGGCAGGGCCGTCCCCTCCTCCGTCGCCAGCACGGGCACTTGGGCGCCCGGCCGGTGCGATCGGCACATGATGAACCGACAAGCCTTTGACCCTCAGACCGACCTGCGCTCTCTGGCTGGAGGAGGGTCGCCAGTGGCCATTGAGGGTGAAGGGTGAATGGAGTGGCGAGGTGGCAGACGGGCCCCTGAAGGGGTGGAACGATCACCCCGAACACCTTGCTGTTCCATTCACTTTCCTTCCCTGGGCCAGGCCAGCGGCCGCAGCTCCGGAGGATGGCGAGGGGTTTTCGGGGTTGGAACGGGCGTTGGCCGCTGGTTTGGGCTCTGGCGACCCGCCGCCGCCATCTCTACCCTGACAGCGGTGTCCAACCCCCGGAGCGCGTGCCCCTCGCTTTCCCCACCCGCTCTGATTTCGCCCGTCAGTGGTGGCTGTGGGGACAGGCGGGGGAGGGCGGCCGGTCGCGGCAGCCCAGGGCGGAGTTGGAGACGCGGCGGTTGGGGAGTGGGGGATTGACCCGGCGTCTGGGGAGCCTGCCGGCGGCGGTGGCCCTGTGGCTGGTGGTGGGCCCCCTGCCTCTGGTGGTTTCAGCGGCGCGGAGCCAGACGCCAGGGGAGCCACCGTTGGGACAAGCGCCTGCGGAGGCCGCGGCCGACCCCCGGCCCTTCCCGGCGATCGAGGCCGGCATGCACACCGCACCCATCCGGAGCATTGGGGTGGATCGGGCCGGCCGCTGGGCCGTCACCGCCTCCGACGACAAGACGGCCCGCCTCTGGAACCTGGCCACAGGGACACTGGAGCGGGTGCTGCGGGGGCCGGTGGGGGAGGGGAATGAGGGCAAGCTCTACGCCGCCGCCCTCAGCCCTGATGGCGCCCTGGTGGCCCTGGGGAGCTGGACCGACCCCGATGGCACGACCATGGCGATCGATGTGTTTGATCAGGCCAGTGGCCGCCTGCTCCAGCGCCTGCCGGGCCTGCCCGATGTGGTGAATCACCTGGCC
>JBKCVY010000152.1:0-2162 GCA_046317475.1 Cyanobacteriota bacterium
TACCAAAACCGCTTCACCAACGGGAAAGTGGCCGTGGAGTATCTCTGGGATTCCTTCAATCCGGGCAATCCAACTTTTACACCCTCTCTCCTGGGGGGAACAAATTACGCGATCGGTGGAGCAACGACCGGCAAGGAAAACAATCTGGAATACGGAAATCCACCAGGCCCATCCCTCAATCCTATCTTTGCCAATCTGGGCAATGCATAGCAGCTAAACGCATTTGGAAACACAGCCTTTGTTCCCCAGACATCGCTCTTTACAATCTGGCTTTTCCCAAATGATATTTTTTATTACAAATCCTCCGGCCAAAGCGCGGGCACCTATAACGGCAGCGATGGAACCACCATCACACCCGTACAGATTCCCGATCTTGCGGTCAGCAACATCGAGGGCTCAATCCAAACCCTCGCCAACAAAGGGGCCATACATTTTTTAATCATCAATTCCCCCAATCTCAATCAGGTTCCCGCATTTCTAAACACGCCAGAAATTGCCTTCTTTAGCACCACTTTCAACGACAAACTGCAGACAAAATTAGCAGAAACAAAGAGCAACAATCCCCAGATTGACATTACGCTATTTCGCATGGATCAAACCCTGAGCGATATCATCTCCGATCCCACAGCCTATGGCTTCACCGATGTCACCAGTCCCTGTTTCGTGGGCGGGACGGTCTGCCCAACGCCCTCCAACCATCTTTTTTGGGACACCTTGCATCCCACCACCGCGGCCCACAGCTTGCTCGGACGCGCCATGGCCAACGCGGTTCCGGGGCCCCTGCCGGCCTTGGGTGGGGTGGTGGCGTTCCGCTGGACGCGACGGTTGCGGCGCCGTATGCACGCCTCCACCGCACCTGGGATCCCCCGGCAGCCGAGCTGAAAGTCACGGCTTGGGCAGTGCTCAACCCCGCCACCACCACGCCAGCACCAGCGCCACCGGGATCGCCAGCGCCACCAGCAGCCAGGGCCAGCGGTGGGGTTGGGGTGGCGGTGGCTCCGTGCTCACATCAAACGGACGCTCCTGGGTCAGGTAGGCCAGCAGGTTGGGCGGCGACGCCCCCTTGAGGAACAGGGCCTCCACGACCGGCCAGATCCAATCCCTGTTGTAAGCGTTCGGACCATGCTTGACGCCGCCAAACGACGCGAACAACGCATCGTCGTAGGTTTTGGTGGAGGTCACCGCCTGGTTGTGGAAGGCCACCAGGCTCGGGTCGCGGGCGGGGTTGCCGCTGGCGAAATAAAGCGCCTTGGCTGGACCCTCAACGGCCCCGAACGCCCCTTGCCCGCCCCGCACCGCCCAAAGTTGCGGCGGAACGATCGTGTCATCGCGCCCGTGAAGGATGGTCACCGGCACGTCGATCTTCGGCCCGGTGGAAGCGATGTTCAGCGGTTTGGACGTGAAGGGCGCGTTGAACAACCGCAACAGGGCGATGGCAAAGCCGGGAATGCCCATCTCGGTGCTGGTGGCCGGATCGGCGGCCAGGATCTCCACCGGGAAACAGCGGCCCCCGGGATGCTCCTCCTTCAAGGCAGGCAGGCTCAGGCAGAGCAGCCCGCCCAAGGAATGGCCAAAGCCGTACACCACAGGCGGCTGCGTTTGCCAATGGGCATACTCCCTGCGCTCGGCCAGGTCCACCAGGGCCCGCTCCGCCAGCTGGTGCCCATTGCGCAACCAGACAACGGGCTCGTAGGCCAAGCTGAGCAGCACCGTGCCGATCAACTCACCCAAATTGCGGGCATAGGTGCGCCGAAACCAGCCGATCACCGCCAACACCGCCTGAATCAACAACCAGGGGAGCAACACCCGCCGCAGGTCTCCCACCTGAAGATCGGGCAACGCCGTGACGGGCGCCCCGACGGCCCCGGATCGGGATCTGATCTTCAATTCCTCCGGCAGATCCTCCCGCGACAGGGGATCCTCCCGCCTGCGCCGCAACAAGGTCCGCGTCGTGCGGCCCCACTGGGGCACCACACGGGAGGGGGCATCGGCTGCCCCCCCTCCCCGGGCCTGTCCAGGACCCCGCACCGGGGCCTCCCTGTAGGCGCTCACCTGAAAATCCGGAAACAGCACGATCCAGCCCTCGCTGGCCAGCTGGCGCAGATGGGCCTCGTAAAAGGCGGGCGTGCAGAGGGCGAAGCCGTGCAGGTAGAGAATGGCTC
>JBKCVY010000153.1:0-9478 GCA_046317475.1 Cyanobacteriota bacterium
CACAGCGCGGGCGCGTCGCCGGCCCCCAGGGCCGCGGCCAGCCAGAGCCCCTCCCGGGCGCCGTTCTCCTGCGGCAGGAGGTCCTCCTGGAGAGTGCCCAGGGCGGCCCACCCCAGGCGACGCACGGAATCCTCCTCGCACTGGCCGGCGGGGACCCCACGGCCCAGCTCCTCCCTCAACGTTGTGAAGTTCACCTCCAGCGCAGGCTGGAGTGGCTGCGGCGGCTCACAGCGGCACAGAAGCCGATGCAGAGGAAGTTCACCAGCATCGCTGAACGGCCGTAACTCAACCAGGGCAGGGGGATGCCCGTCACGGGGCCAAGGCCGATGGTCATGCAGATGTTGACGATCACCTGAAACATCAGCATGGCCGCCACCCCCACCACAACGAGGGATTCCACATCCGTGCGGGCCTGCATGGCGATGCCCAACAGGCGCCAGCAGAGCAGCAGATAGGCGCCAACGATCAGGACGGAGCCGATGAACCCCATTTCTTCGCCCAGGGCGCTGAAGATGAAGTCGGTGTGCTGCTCGGGGATGAAGCGCAGCTTGGTGAGTTGGCCATGCAGGATGCCGGTTCCCCAAAGGCCCCCGGAGCCAATGCCCACCTTGCTTTGCAGCAGGTGGTAGCCCCCCCCCAGGGCATCCTTCGCCGGATCGAGAAACAGCACGA
The DNA here is from genome assembly GCA_046317475.1 of Cyanobacteriota bacterium. GTDB lineage: Bacteria > Cyanobacteriota > Cyanobacteriia > PCC-6307 > Cyanobiaceae > Cyanobium. The sequence goes on from JBKCVY010000153.1 coordinate 673, forward strand.
GTCGCTCCCGCTGGTATTCCTTCAGGCCGTGGTTCCAAAGGTGGGGCGTCAGGAAGGAGAAAAGCCCCTGAATGCCCACTACAACGGCGGCCCCCAGGCGCCGCCAGGGCAGGGAACGCCAGGCCACCAGGGCCATCAGCGGAACCCATAGGGCGAGGGCCCAGGGGACAGCTCCGGAAAGGATGGCCGTGATCAGGGGGGAGAGCAGCAGCAGCAACCAGCTCGCCGGCAGGCCAGCCCAAAACAGCATCACGAGCAAGATGGCGCCAAACACCAGGGAGGTGCCCAGGTCGGGTTGGAAGAACACCAGCCCCCAGGGGATCGCGATCAGCGCGGCGGGTCGGAGCAGATCAACGGGGCGTTCGACGGGGTGGCGGGCCAGGACCCCGGCCAGCAGAAGGATGGCGGCCACCTTGGCAAATTCCGAGGGCTGCACATGGAATCCGGCGATGCTGATCCACCGCTGGGCCCCGAGCGCGGAGGTCCCCACAACTTTCACCGCCAGAAGGCTCAGGATGGTGACGCCATAAACAGGCCATTGCACCACCTCCAACCGGTCGAGGGGGAGGCGGGCGCAAAGGAGGGCCAGGCCCATCCCCACCGCTGCGGTAATCCAGTGCTGATACCAATCGGCGTAGTCGGCCTGGCGTTGGGTGCTGGCAATGAGCAGTCCGGCCAAGAAACAGAGCACCAGGGGAACCCCCCACAGGATCCAGTCGATGGAATCCACCGTGTTTCTGATTCGGCCTCGCCTTGGGCGTCTGCCCAGCCGGCGACGCTCCGCTACAGCCACCATGGATTCAGGGCGCCACGCTGGTGAGGGCGAGGCGCTCCAGCAGCGACGCCGCCAGGCCCATGAGGGCCTGGGCCGTGGCGGATTCTGGATGGGCGAGCACGATCGGGCGGCCCTCATCGCCCCCCTCGCGCACCGGCAGTTCCAAGGGCAATTGGGCGAGGAGGGGAACGCCCGCCTCCTCGGCCAACAGGGCACCCCCCCCGCTGCCAAACAGGGCGTAACGGCGATCGGGAAGGTCAGGAGGGAGGAACCAGCTCATGTTTTCCACCACACCAAGCACGGGTACGCCCATCTGCACGAACATCGCCAATCCGCGCCTGGCGTCTTGGAGGGAAACCTGTTGGGGCGTAGTGACGACGATGCCACCTTCGATGGGCACCGCTTGGGCCAGGCTCAATTGGGCATCTCCCGTGCCGGGGGGGAGGTCCACCACCAACACATCTTTCTGACCCCAGTCCACCTGGTAGAGGAACTGGCGAATGATGCCGTTGAGCATCGGGCCCCGCCAGATCACCGGTTGGTTCTCGGCGATGAGCAGGCCCATCGACACCATGGACAGCCCACAGGTCTCAATCGGTCGCAGCACCTGCTCCGCGCCGCTGCCGCTCACCTCGGGCACCAGGCCCGCTACGCCCAGCATGGTCGGGGCATTCGGGCCGTAGATGTCGGCATCGAGCAACCCCACCTTTAGATCCATCCGCGCCAGGGCGCAGGCCAGATTGACCGCCACCGTGCTCTTGCCCACTCCCCCCTTGCCGCTGCTCACGGCAATCACCTGGCGCACACCGGGGATCGCCTGCCGGGTGGGCAGGCCAGCGCCGGGCGAGGCGCCATGGCCAGCGGCGCCGATGGGCGCGGCGGAGGGAGGCGGCGCCAGTTCGATTTGCACGTCCTCAATGCCTTCCAGCCGCAGAAGGGCTCCGCGGGCCTCCGCGGCGATGCGATCCCGCTGGCCGGAGGCAAAGTTGGGCAGGGCCAGCCGAAACGTGGCACGGGATCCCCGCACTCGCACATCGGTGATCCATCCCAATTCCAGCAGGGCCTTGTCGGTGCCCACATCCCGTAAAGGCCGAAGCGCCTCGATGGCGTGGCGATCGAGGGCGCTCAGGGCTGGGTCGAGCCCGGGATCACCACTGGAGATGGACATGGGCGGGGCGCACAACGTGCCGTCGATGGGGCGGATCCTAGGGAGCCCCTGGAGTGTCAGAGCCGCTGGAAAGCTTGTGGTTCCCCCCAATGGGCTGAGATGGTTGGATCAGCACAAACGCCACTCCGGATTCATGTCCATTCGCCTCCCCGACGAGACGCCATCAGCCGCCTCCAGGAGCCGGGCCCGGGATCTGTTGATGGGTCTACAGGATTCCATCTGCGCTGGGTTGGAGGCAATCGATGGGGAAGGGGTATTCCAGCAGGAAACTTGGGACCGGCCGGAGGGGGGAGGCGGCCGCTCGCGGGTGATGAAGGCGGGACGGGTGTTTGAGCAGGGTGGCGTGAACTTCTCGGAGGTGCAGGGGGAGGAACTGCCCCCGGCGATCCTCAACCAGCGTCCGGAGGCGAAGGGGCACCCCTGGTTCGCGATTGGCACTTCCATGGTGTTGCATCCCCGCAGTCCATGGGTGCCAACAGTGCACCTGAACTACCGTTACTTTGAAGCCGGTCCGGTGTGGTGGTTTGGCGGAGGTGCGGATCTGACGCCTTATTACCCATTCCTCGAGGATGCCCGCCACTTTCACCGCACGCTGAAAGGCGCTTGCGACGCCGTGAATCCCGCCTACTACAGCGTGTTCAAGCCCTGGTGCGACGAATATTTCTTCCTCAAGCACCGCGGCGAAACGCGCGGCGTGGGGGGCATTTTTTACGACTATCAAGATGGCGGCGGCGTGCTGTACAAGGGGCCGGATCCCGTGGGACCCGCGGCCCATGCCTCCCAGGCGCTCGGCCCCATCGAACAGGATTGGGAAACGCTGTTTCGCTTGGCCCAGTCCTGCGGCAACGCGTTCCTCCCCAGCTATGGCCCCATCGTGGAGCGGCGGCAGAACCTTCCCTGGGGGGAGAGGGAGCGGCAGTTCCAGCTCTACCGACGCGGGCGCTACGTGGAGTTCAATCTGGTGTTTGACAGGGGCACGATTTTTGGCCTGCAAACCAACGGACGCACGGAATCCATCTTGATGTCCTTGCCTCCGTTGGTGCGATGGGAATACGCCTATGCCCCTGAAGCCGGTTCACGGGAAGCCTTGCTCACGGACGTCTTCACTCGCCCCCAAGATTGGCTTGCAGACGGGTCTCTCGAGGGCCGTTGCGAGGCCCAGCAGGCTGTCTGCTGACCTGCCGCCCCACCGGCTCCTGGCGCACGGTTCGGCCCAGGCCCAGCTCCAGGGCCGAGACCACGCGCTCAGCGAGACGGCGCACGGTCTGTGGGCGGGTGCGGGGGTCGCGGAGGGAGGCTTCCAGGCGTCCTTCCAGCTTGCCCAATTCAAGAATGGCCACCCCCCGCTTGGGCCCTCCGAGACGGTCGCGAAAATTCATTGGATAGGCGCCAAATTCCTGGGCCAAACTTTCATCAATGCGGCTGAAAGGGCGATGCAGGGGCGGGATGAGTCCGGATCCGACGCCGCTGGGACCATAGGCATCGAAATGGATTTCAAAGGCGTAGCCGTCGTTGAGTGCGTGCTGGCGCCCCACACTCCAATTGGTGCCAGGGTGGTCCGGATCCAGGATGGTGCGAACAGGTGGTTTGTAGAAGTCAATCCGCAAACCCCGCTCGCGGCCGAGGGTGGCGACGGCGTGGGCCAGCACGAGGTTCCAGTAGTGCTCGTCGGTGATGCCCGCCATCATGGGGGCCGCCCCCAGCACGCCCACGGCCTCGCCGCTGGTGCCTGAGCCAGCGATTCCTTGGGAATCGGCGTGGCCAGCCATCACGAGGATCGGGGTGTCGGGAGAAACGCTGCGCAGGCCGATCCAATCCTTGCGCATTTGGCTGCGCACGCCCGTCAGCGGATCAATGGCTCCGGGAGAGCGGGCCACAGCCCCGTCCTCCCCCCTGGGATCAATGACCGATCGGACGGGCGGCGGACTGAGGGGCTGGGCCGCGGCGGGTCTCCAGGCCGGTACCCCCAGTGCCGAGCTGGCCAGGAGCAGGCAGGCGGGGAGGAGGGGGTGGCGACGGCGGTTCCAGAACAGGGGATGGGGAGACATGGCGATCAGATGGGTGAACTCAAGAGGCGGCCGTCGCTGGCCAGGCCGAGGGAGGGGCCCAGATCCTTTTCCATCGCGATGAGTTCATCCCGATGGGCCCGCAACCGCAGGGCGCTGCCGTTGCCGGCGGGGGGGGCGATCAGGCGCAGTTCGAGGCTTTCCTGACGCGTGGCCCGGCGCCAATAGATCCAACCCGCCAGGGGGCCAACCAGTGGTAGGGCAAACACACCCAGGCCCGCGGCCGGCAGGAGTTGGTGGACCACCAACGCGAGACTTCCCGCCCCCAAGGCGCCCAGGAGGGAGAGCAGAATTGAAAGGGGAAGGCTGGCCCGCACCGTTCCGGAAAAGCGAAGCACCTGACGCTGGGGGTCTTTCTCCGTGGGCTGCCAGCCCCGCTGCCGCAGCCAGGCCACCAAACCTTCCAACACCTCTAGGGGGGGGCGGGGGGATTGCACATCCACAACGGTGGTGCGGTCCTTGCTGGCAGCGCGGAGAAAAAACACCAAGCCGATCGCCAGCAATACGGTCAGCACCAGCGTGGAGGCAAAGGGAGACATGCGAGACGCGACAATCTTAAGCATTGTCACTGGACTGGCCCGCTGTTGGGTGGGCACCAGGTCCGGCTTGGCAATGGCCCAGCATGGACCAAAGACGCCACGCATGTGATGACAGGGGCCCCTTCCGCTGGCCAGCCTTCCCCGGCTGCCGCCAAGACCCTTCCCCCCCCGGCCCTCTTCGCGGTCTTTGACGGGGACCTGGACGAGGCCTGGCTTGCCCGCTTCCAACAGGCTGCCGCCTTGGCGGTGGATACGGAAGCCATGGGACTGATGCATGGCCGCGATCGGCTCTGCCTGGTGCAGATCTGTGACGGGGAGGATCAGGTGTGCTGCATCCGCCTAGCCAGGGGGCAACGGGAGGCGCCCCGCCTGCAACGCCTGATGGAGGATCCCCGCATTGAAAAGGTGTTTCACTTTGCCCGCTTTGACGTGGCCGCGTTGGCGGAAAACCTGGGCATCGCGGTGTCACCGATTTTCTGCACCAAAATCGCCAGTCGCCTCGCTCGCACCTACGCCCCCCGCCACGGCCTCAAGGAGGTGGTGAATGAGTTGGTGGGTGTGGAGCTCGACAAGCAGGCCCAGAGTTCCGATTGGGGCCGGGTGGAAGAGCTCAGCGAGGGACAACTGGCCTATGCCGCGGGTGACGTGCGCTGGCTGTTGCAAGCCCGGGACCGACTGGAAGCCATGCTGCGCCGTGAGGACCGATGGTCCTTGGCCCAGCAATGCTTTGCCTGTGTGCCGGTGTTCGCCACCCTGGATCGCCAGCGTTTTGGTTCCGTGTTCGAGCACTGAAGGCCCCGCCGAGGCGGCTCAGTCTTCCGTCATGAAGTTCTCTTCACTGCTCAGGGCACCCAGTTGGGCGTCCAACAAGCTGCGGGTATCCACCCCGGAAGCCTGGGCCTCCGCCAGCATCCGTTCGGCCAGGGCAATGCGGGCCGCGGTGTCGGTCTGGCCCTCCTGGGCGGCGCGAACGTCGACCCGTCTCCGGGCTGACGCCAAGCTGATGCCCAACCAGCTCGCCAGGCGGGCGCAGGCGGCGTTGTAGTGCCGATCGGGAATTACGGACATCGCCAGGCCATAGGCAGCAAGGGGCATCATCTCCCCTGACTGGTGGCGGAGGGACGCCGCGGGGGCAACAGGCGTTGGTCGATCAACGCCGCCAGGGCGGCACTGCCTCCCGCGGGACCCATGCGCTGGCGCCCGGGCTGTCCTTGCAGGTCTCGGGCGTTCCGATCACCCAGCAAGGCCAGCAGCCGCTCGCGTAATTCGTTGGCCGTGGCGCAGGGGCGCACGGCGCCGCCGAGCAGTCGGCTCTGGCGCCGGGCGAAGCTTCGGGTGAACTGGGGTCCAGGCCCCGGCGACGACAGCACTGGCACCCCGTGGCCCACCAATTGTTCGGTGGCCGTGCCAGCGGTCGCCACCCCCGCCTCCGCCCAGGACACCCAGGATGCAAACCGTTTCAGGCCAACAAGCACGAGCAAAGGACCTCGCCTCCAACTGGCTTGGGCACCGCTGAGGGGCGGGGGTGGCATCGGCTGAAAGCCGGCGGCGGCCAGGATGGCGGCGAAGTTGGGGGCGTCCAACAGCTCCTGTCCCGTCGGCAGCAACACCGTGAGACCGCCAATGCGCTCGCAGGCGGCGGCATCGGGCAGGCTGGCCAGGAGCCGCCCCAGGTTGCCGAGGGCTTCCGGTAGGCGGCTGCCGGGCAGCAGCATGACGCGGTGGCCCCACTCGAGGTCAGGGGGCAGGGGCGATGGCGGAAAGCCATCCATCATCGGATTGCCTGGCGCCAGGGCCCTCACCCCATGGCTCCTGAGCCCACGGGCGGTGAGTCCGTCCCGCACCGCAACCAGGCGGCAGCGGGGATGTCCCATCAGGGCCCATTCCCAGGGATCCCATTCACTGCCCTTGGCGCGGTGGTAGGCGTCCGCCAGCCCGGTGGATCCCCACCCAGGGGGGGAAGGCGTTCTCCAGGTGTAATCACTTTTCGGGGTGCCGATGAAGCCATAGGGACCGCCCCCCAACCACGCCATGGCCAAGGGAAGAAGGTCCCCCACCGCCAGGATGGGGTGGCCGGTCGCTCCCCAGCGCCGCACCACCTGGAGTTGCTGCCAGGTGGTGACGGGGAGGCCGGCGGCGAGGTCTTGGGCCAGGCCGCCCAGGCTCTGATTGCTAAATCCACCGCTGGGCAAGGTTCGGCGGGGACCCAGGCCCACCAGGTTCAGTCCCGCCGCGGCGGAGCTGAACGCGGATCCTTCGCCCACCAGCGCCAGCACAGCGATCTCCATGCTGGGGCGAAGGCGCCGCAGGGCCTCGATCACGCGGAGGGCGATCCCATCCTCCCCGTGGCCATTGCTTAAGACCAGCAACCGGGGGGGCATGCCAGGGCTGATACGATCCACCTGTGGGAGTTTGCTCCCCCATGGCGGCATGGCCAAGTGGTAAGGCAGAGGATTGCAAATCCTTTATCCCCAGTTCGAATCTGGGTGCCGCCTCTGATGGGACAATCTCCCGATCGCTGATTCGGCCTGTGATCGGGAGGTTTTTTATGTTGATGGAAGGCAGCCATGTCTTGACCTGCCGACGCCATTGACCTGGCGATTCACTTGGCGATGGTTTTCCAAATCCACCACACCGCCAACCCCGCGATCGCCCAGGGCAGCAATGAGCGAAAGATCAACAGCACCACCACAAGCACCACGGTGGTGAAGACCATTCGTTTGCTGATGGCCTTGGCCTCATCGGTCATGAAGCGCCAGCGGGGAATAAGGGCCATCGGTTTGGGGGGAGACCCGGGGGGCAGGGGTGAGGCGGATGGGGACGTGTCAAACCCCAGATTAAGGTCTTAGAAGGTAATCAGGCCTTAAACGGTCGTTGTTGCCTGGGCAATCGGCACCCATTCCAAACGCAACCGTGAAGAACACCAGCGGGATGGATTTCGCAGAGAGCGCCCTGTCCCCTGTTTCACAGGTTTGGGCTTCCATCTGCTGGGAGGGGCAGGCGCGTGGCGGGCCAGGCGCTCTGAAAGGGTCACCAAGTCGTCCCTGGCAATGGACCGTGGGCCTGGCGACGCCAAACGGACTGGGCGGCGGCATGGAGGGACGCCTGCAAATCCCCCACCAGCCTCTCCAGCCGTTTGCGCCTGTTCCTCGCTGGTGACAGATGGTCAGAAATCACACCCGCGTGACAGAGATCCAGCAAAAGCGCCGCCTCTTCAGAGGAGAGGCAGAGGAGGTGCTCATTGTTGTGGTGGATGACTTTCACCAGGTCCGCAAGCAGCACTTCTCTGTTGTAGGACAGAACCCAGACCCTTGGATGGGGAAAGCCGACTTCCAGGCAAGCCGTTGCGTGGTAGCGGCAAGCCAGGGCACCGGGTCAGGGACTCCTAAGCCGTGGCGTGCAGCCGGGTAGCGATTTCTACCACCATCAGCCCAAAGAGGGCCATGGCAATGAGCAAGGAGCTTGGGTGCGTCACATCACATCCTCAATGGATCCAAACCCTAAAGCAATTCTTAAGGGGCGCCGGTAATTCGCGGGAAAGGCCAAGAAACTGAACATCCCGCAACATTTGTGGCGGTTCTGCCTCCGAACGAGCGCCCCCTTGGCGCTGAGGGGCCCTAACCGTATGGGCTCAGTAGCCCGAATCGGCCACGCAGATCCCTTGGCAACTGATGCCGTTTCCCGCCGTGCGTCCGCAATGGGAGCAGAGAATGGGCTCCCACCCGTTGGGGCTGGGTGGCGGGGGCACGGACTCCGTCCCCGTTGGCGGTGCGCTCGCCGGGGCGCCCTGGTTGGAGGCTGGAGTGGATGGAGATGGGGCCACGGAACTCCACTGGATTGCCAGGTTGCATCATGGCCACTGCAACGCTTCCGCGAGGGATGACAGCGTCAGCCCACCCTTCTCCCCCCATTGGCGTGGGCACCTGGGCCTGGGGGAACCAGCTTCTTTGGGGCTATGACCCCAAGCAGGATGGTGCTCTTCAGGCCACATTCCAGCGGGCCGTGGCCTTGGGGCTGACCTTCTTCGACACGGCGGATTCCTACGGGACTGGCCGCTGGAACGGGCGAAGCGAGCAGCTGCTGGGCCGATGGTGCGCGGAGTTGCCCGCCCAAACCCGCGACAGCCTGACGGTGGCCACAAAACTGGCCCCCTTCCCGTGGCGCCTCGGGCGACGGGGCTTCGACCGAGCCTTCATCGCCTCCCGAAACCGCCTGCAGGGCAAGTTGGATCGGGTGCAACTCCACTGGAGCACGGCCC
>JBKCVY010000154.1:0-2709 GCA_046317475.1 Cyanobacteriota bacterium
AGAGAGAGTATATCGGTAGGTAGCGAGCCACACTTACCGTGACAGCTGATTGGGGCCTTTGACCTGAAGGGTTTGGCCGCCCTGAAACCAGCCCCATCGGGGCAACCCCGCGCTTTGCCCGCCGGCAAGGGCGTGCCCCTCCCTTCGCCGCAGCGGCAACGGGAGTCGGCTGATCGCACACCTGCTGCCAAGTCCGCCGTCCTGGAGCCCGCCGCATGAGCGTCACCGTTCTTGAGCGCCTTGAGCGCCTGCCCCGCCGCAATCTCACCGTTCTCTCCTTGAAAGGAATCAGTACCCTGGTTCCCGGCGGCTGGCGCAACATCACCAGCCCAGAGGAATTGATTAGCGAAGTGCTGGGTAGCAACGATCCCGATCTGCTGCGTCAGGTGCGCGAGCGGGCCGACCAACTCAGCCGTGCTCGGCATGAGGGCTATGGCCGCGCCTTGAGCCTCTACGACGCCGTGAACCGGTCGCAAAAAGCGGCGGGTGGGCTCAGGGTTTTGGCCAATGTCACCGGCGGTTTGCCGTTGGTGAAACGGTTGGCCACCTTGGCTCCCCCCAGCGAGACCCTACAAGCGGTGGATTTGAGCCTGAAAGTGGCCGCAGAGATGTTGGCGTTCACCCAAGTCAATGGCTTGCCGGGCAACAGCTTCTCTGATTTTCGGGCCTCCTTGAATGAGTATGCCGGGGAGGCAAGGGTGCGCATGGCCGCCATGGTGTGCTTTGACGCCCTCCTCCCCCTGGGTGACCAAGCCCTCGAGCGCCTGGATGGACTGCTGGGCCAGGTGGGCGGCCATGACCTGCGCCAACTGCCCGCCTATGCGGGAATGGCGGCGATGATTCCTGGCCGGGGAGATGAGGCCCACCTCAACTTTCTGCGGCAGGGTGTGAACACTTGGCTGGACTGGGCGGGAGGCTTTGTGGGCCAATTGGGCTTGACCGGCCAACGGGCCGTGCGAGCCCTGGAAACCACCCTGGGCCCCTGGCAGGGTGGATTTCATCAGCTGGCCCTCTTCCTCGATGCGTTTACCGACACCTACCAGCACACGGGGGTGCAAGCCGTGGCGCGGCGCCTGGTGGAGCGGGCGGCCGGCGAAATTTGAGTCAGGCCCGCCCAGATTGATCGCTGGGGGGGGCGATGGCGCCACTCCCCAGACCCTCTCCCAGTTCACCCGGCTTCCCCAAGGACCATCGGCTTGGATGGACATAGAAAAGGCCCCGCTGCTCTGCAGTAGGGCCTTTTGGCGTTTGGAGAGAAGTCCGGGAAGCGTCCATCCCAGGTCAATCAAAGCCCAACAGATCGAAAATCTCCCGATCTTTCAGCGGTTCAGCGGAAAGGGGTTGAACATTTTCCAACATGGTTCGTGCCAAGTTGAGGTATTCCTGTTGGACGGCCTCCACTTCCGGGCAGGCCTCCATTTCAAAAATCGTGCATTTCTTGAGGCGAGAGCGACGGATCGCATCCACATCACGAAAATGGGCCATGGTTTTCATCCCTACCCGGTCGTTGAATTTGTCGATTTGATCCGTTTCTCGACTGCGATTGGCCACCACGCCCCCAAGGCGAACTTTGTAATTTTTGGCCTTGGCCTGGATGGCGGCAATGATTCGATTCATGGCAAAAATTGAATCAAAATCATTGGCGGTCACAATCAGGCAGTAATGGGCATGCTGGAGGGGCGCCGCAAAGCCTCCGCACACCACGTCGCCGAGCACATCAAAGATCACCACATCGGTGTCCTCTAGGAGATGGTGCTCCTTGAGCAGCTTTACCGTTTGTCCGGTGACATAACCACCACATCCCGTTCCAGCTGGGGGGCCGCCAGCTTCAATGCATTGCACCCCATTGAAGCCCTCAAACATATAATCTTCAGGGCGCAACTCCTCGGTATGAAAATCGACAGTTTCCAGAATGTCAATCACCGTGGGCACCATCTTCTTGGTGAGGGTGAAGGTGGAGTCGTGCTTTGGATCGCAACCGATCTGGAGGACCCTCTTACCCAGCTTGGAAAAGGCCGCTGAAAGGTTAGAGGAGGTGGTGGATTTGCCAATACCGCCTTTGCCGTAGACGGCGATCACCAGGGCGCCTTCCTCAATCCGAAGGCCTGGATCCTGATGCACCTGCACGCTGCCTTCACCATCGTCCCGATGGCTGCCCCCGGCGGGACGGGTGCCGGTGGTGGAGGGTGGCTGAAGGGTTGTGGTCATGGGGAACCGGTAAAGGCCAAGGGCACTTCCGTCATCCAAGGACAGAGGCCCGGGGGTTGGGGGGGGATCTCGCAAAGCGAAACAAAGGGGTTTCGCAAGGCGACCTCCCCCGCGACGCTGCATCAAACGGGACCCTCCCAACCAATGGAGTGGAGATTGATGGTTGTTCATGGCCACCGCTTCTCGCCCATCTGTTGGTCCAGCCCACCCCGAACTGCTCGCCCGCCTGGAGGCATGGAGCATTGATCCACCGGGAGCTCCATCCCCCTTCGCCCGCACGTTGGCCCACGACCAGGGGTGGTCCGCCGCCCGCACCGCTCGGGTGATCGGGGAGTATCGGCGCTTCCTCTACCTGGCCGTGACGGCGGGCCATCCCGTCTGTCCCCCAGAGGCCATTGACCAGGCATGGCACCAACACCTGCTCGATACCCGCGCCTACTGGCTGGAGTTTTGTCCCGATGTGCTGGGACAACCCTTACACCAGTCTCCCTCCCAAGGGCG
>JBKCVY010000155.1:0-5535 GCA_046317475.1 Cyanobacteriota bacterium
CGGTGTGATCGTGGCGCCAAAATGAAAGGGCGTGCTGGTGCCCGCAAGGCAAGCATACTCCCACTGGGCTTCACTGGGCAAGCTGTCGTGGCGGCCCGGGCGTTGGCTCAGCCGGTTGCAAAATTCGCTCGCCTCCAGCCAGCTCACATTCTCCACCGGTCGCTGGTCGCTGGTGGTTTCCCCTGGCAGCAGTGAAAACGTTGCTCTGCCGTAAATCTGGGCCTTTGGATTGGGGCGAGGCTGAAAGAAGGACGGCTCCAGGTCCAGCTCCCTCCCCCAGCGCTCTCCCGGCTGCTCCCGCCAGCCCGCCACCTCCCGCCACTGCCCCTGGGTGATCGGGGTTTGGCTGATGAAAAAGCTCCGCAGCGTCACCTCATGCTGGGGGCCTTCATTGCCTGCTCGCTCGGGCTCCTCCGGCGGGGAACCCATCTCAAAGGTGCCCTCGGGGATTTCCACGAGGGTAAGGGCCGCGGCAAGCAGAGGCTCACGGAACCCCCAAGTGGCAGCGTTGGGAATGGGCTGCAGGGGCATCTCCCGGAACCGGGCGGTTTCGATACGGATGGGCCGCGGCTCCGGAACCTCGGCAAGCCAAGCGGACGTAAAGGGATGCCTCACAAAAGCCATCCCCTTTGGCCAGGTGCGGCGAGGCGGCTGAGGCGATCGTCCGCGCAACTGGCGCGCCAAGCGCTGGTACTCCTCACCGGGCAGGCGCTCGATCAGCTCCGCCGTCGCGGTGGCGAAATTCACCACACCTTTCAGCTCGTCGTCGTCAATCTCAAGACCAGGATCACGCAACAGCGCCCGAAAACTGTGGCCCGTGCCCAGGGCCGTCCAACGGCGCTCCAACAGCCCCGTCACCATCCGCACCACCGCCACGGTGTCGGCGGCGCTGAGCTCACCGCGCAACAGCTCCAGCACGCCCGCATGGACGGCATATTGAAGGATGTCCGCGTCAGCCGGTTCGGGATGGCTCCGAGCCTGGCGATCGCTCCGCCGCTCTCCAGGCTCCTGGGTGCATGGGGCCGCGACAGGTTGAAGCAGTCCGCTCAGCAGCACCTCCTGCAGCGGCAACGGACCACAGTCCGGGGGCAGCATCGCCTCTTTGATCAGCCGCATCACCGGCAAGGTCAACACCGGCGCCGCCGCCAGCACCATCATCAATTGTTGAGCCTCCGGCGTTGCGGAGCGGCAAAACCCCAGCCAGAGCTCCTCAGCGCCTCCGGGTTGCGACTCCGGCTGGGCGAGGGGCTCAGGCCGCAGCGGGTCCAATTGCTGCCGCAACACCTTGCGATCGGCCGGGATCCTCACCCCAGCGAGGCTCAGGCGCCCATCCCCCATCACCAGTGCGGCCCACGGCGCCAGCGATCCCGGATCCAGACTCAACACCGGAATGGCACCCCCACGCCCCAGCTTGTCGTCCCAGCCATCGGGATCGCGCACGAGATACCGCGACGTGCTGGCGGTGACCTGGTCGTTGCGGATCTCAGCCGGCGCCAACCCCCGCAACGCCGTGCGCTCCGCCATCCAACGCGGCAGGGTGTGCAGGATCGCCACCGGCAGCTGGCGGCTCCAGGCCGCCAGCACCTCAAACATCAGGCCTTCCTCCCACCAGTGGGGGCCGGCGGTGTCGGACATCACCAGCAGCAGGCTGCGCTGCGCTTCCGCCGCCAGAGGCGGCGGACAACGCCGAAGCGTGTCTGGACTCTTCCACACCACCTGGCGCGCCTCCACGGGCCGCATCCCCACGGCCGCATCAGCCTGCCGGCTCCGGGGCGGGATCAGTTCCACCAGGTGCACGTCGCGGAACGCGCCACTGCGCGCCAGCAGGTCGCGAAACTCACCAGCCAGCGGCTGCCACACCTCCATCGAAAGGCCACGATCCACCAGCAGCGTCACACTGAAGCGAGCCTCCTCACGGCCCCCGTACACTGGGATTGGCAGTCGTTCCTCCGCACACCGCTCCGCGGTGGCCTCTTCATCCAGTCGCTGGGTGTCGGCCACCGAAACGCGCCCCATCAATGGGCGCAGCGCCTCATACAGCAACCGCTCCGGCGGCAGCAGCCGAGGGGCCCCCAGACGCACCGGCAGGCTGGCGATCGCGGCCTCCAGCTCCCGTTGCCTGGGCAGCACGCGGTCGGGCAGCAGGTGGGCGGCCCGCTCCTTGGGCCTGGCGGGTGGCCCCTCAGGAAAGAACGCGGGAGGCTCATGGTCATCCGCCGTGGGCTCTGGCGGTGGGGGTGGAGGGCGCTTGGAGGAGCCTGCGCTCGCCGGGACGGGAGTGTGCAGTGCCTTGGGCTCTTCCGCTGGCTGGCGGCCCTGACCCCGGGCCGTGGGCCGCGGCGCCTCGGGCATCCTTCGGGCCAGCCACAGCAGATCCGCCAGGTCTGAGCCCGTGAGGCTCTCCTCCGCAGGAGGCCAGGCCGCCAACCAGCCCAGCAGGTCGCTGAGCGTGGTGGCTGAGGGAGGCTGGCCTGCTTGACGGCTGGGCATGGGATCAGCGGGCGTCCTCAATCGTGGAGCTGGCGATAGAGAATCTGGCGCAAGCTGGTGCGCTGCTCATCACTGGCGGGTGCTCCCTGCTGCAAGGTGAGCAGATAGAGGGCATTGAGCAGTTGATCGGTGGCGCGATCGAGATTGCCCTCATTTCCGAGGAATTGGCGGATTTCCTCGGCCAGATCCTCCGCCGAAAGCTGAGCCGACGGGTTGAAGTGGGCGCCCACCACATGCACCAGATCCTCATGGCTTGGGGTGGGCATCGCAACGCGGATGCAGCGGCGATGAAAGGCGGCGGGAAACTCACGCTCCCCATTGCTGGTGAGCACGATGATCGGAAATTCACGGCACAGCACCCGGCCACCGCTCACCGGCCAGGTTGCGCCAGGATCGGCAGTATGCAATGGCTCCTCGCGGTGGTGGCGCCTGGCCTCGCGCACAAGCTGGGGAATCTCAAAGGACCCTTCTTCAAAAAGGTTCAGCAACTCATTGGGGAGCTGCAAATCACCTTTATCCAGCTCATCAATCAACAGCACCCGTGGCTTGGAGAAGGGAAGAAAGGCTGTGCCCACGGGGCCAAGCTTCAGGTAATCGCTGGTGGGACGCGATTCGGGGACTGGGGAGCCCCCAGGAGCGGGGTCCTGCTGGTGCACCTGAACGCCTGAAGGTGACACACTCCAGCCCGCTTCCTGCAGGCGCCCAACAGCGTCGTAGAGAAACTGGCCATCCTGCAGCTGGGAGCGGGGGGTGACAGCCCAGCTCAGAACGGGGCCAAGCTCAAGCTCCTCGGCAATGGCATAGGCGAGGCTCGTCTTGCCGCATCCAGGCGTGCCCGTCACCAGCAGCGGCCGACGAAGATGAATGGCGGCATTCACCGCCAACCGCACCGCCTCCCCCGCAGGCCGCAACGCTCCATCGCTGGTGCGAGGCAGGCGGAAGACCTCGCCGCGAAGGCGGTCACGCGCCTGGGTGTTCAGGCCGGGATTCTCAGCCAGCCACTGCTCATGCTGCTGCCAGTAGGTCGCTTCGACCCCCTTCAGAGCTTGCTTCTGCTTGTCATCCGGCTGCAGAAAGCGCCGCCAGGGTGGAGGTTCAACCTCCCAGGGATCCTGCCTCTGGCGCTGCAGCCGCCGTTTCTGCCGCTCTGGCCTGGGGAGATTGGTGAACAGGTCCCAGGTCGTTGAGGACGGTTTGCTGGAGCGGGAGCTGGAGCGGGTCATGGCTGGCGAGGCGGTGGCGGTGGGTGGGAAGCGGGGCTGGTTGCACGATGGACGGTGGTGGCTTCAACCACTTCCCCCGTAGCCAAGGGGCGGAGCCTGCTCCGCCACAGCGATCAAACGTGGGATCGCCGGGCGTTCGGGATCCATCTCCAGACCGTCTTCGATCAACACAACCAGGAAACTTGGCAAATCCTGCTTTTTTGAGGAAAGTTCAAAAGGATTGCCGCGGACTTCCTGGCTGTGGTTTTTGGTCTTGGTTGGTTTCAACAACTGAAGTGTTTTCAAAAGCTGGGCAACGTGTTGCGCTTTCTTGTTGGCAGCTTGAACATCGATGGAAGGATGCCACCAGAGCACCACCGGCGCAGCCGACTCCAGCGCGGACCGATAGAACGTTTCGCGACCGCGAAAATCAACATCCAATGAGCCAAGCCGGAGAATCGCCACGGTTTCAGGCTGTCCATGGCTGGGACTGCGGCTCAGAGAAAGTTGTTTGTGAATCTCATCGCCGGGATGATGTTCATGAAACAGTTTCCAATGACCAACGCCACCCGCCAGCGACCTGTGTTTACGGTCAAAATGCTCTTTATGCAAGAGAAGATTTGGATTTGTCCAGCGATCGATCGAGCGAAGTCGATAAAAAATGGTGGCCATGCAGCCAAGATCCTCCGAATCATCCTCCAGCTCCAATCGCGACCAGTCCTCATCGAGCAAGGCGCGCGGCAGGAACAGATCAAGATATGGCTCGCGATCAATACGGCCCAGATCCATCAATCGTGCTTTCGCTGCCTGCCATAACCGGCCGCAAACAGCACCCGGCCGTCGCCAGTCGGGCCGATCCGCAGGGGGGTTGAAACAGAACACATGATCTGCGGCTGGCTCAATCTGCGCATACTGCCAACCTCCTTCAGCCATCGGGATGGAGAGCACGGCCTTACAGCGATAGGCAGCCTTCCCCTCAGGGGACTTGTCGCCAGTGGGCTTGATCAAGACCGACAGTGATGGCGACATCGGGGATCGCGCTTCCTGCGAAGCCGCCAACGCCGCCTGCTCCAGCCGGGTCGTGAAGTGCTCAAACAGGAGTTCAATCCGATCCATTTGAAGATGGTTCCACTGTTTCGCGTCCGCCAAGCTCCGTTGCAGGTCTGCCCACTGCAAGGGGGCTTGAGCGGCGAGCTGGGGGAACAGGATGGAGGCGGATTTCAAGGGCCATGTTGCTGCGATGGCCCCATGCCAACTGGCATGGAGTTGGGGCGGTGTGAGCGCAGCATGGCGTTGGGACAGGTGCTGCAGTCTGCCTTGCAAAGTCACCAGATCCAGCTGGGGAGGGGCTGGGATGTCCCGCTCGGCACGGGGGAGCTTGCTCTGCACATAAGCAATAATCTCAGCGAAGTCGTCGCGGCGAATCTCGACGCTGCCGCGGGGCATGGCGATGTTGTTGATGGCAAGAAGCATATCTGGCAAACTCTCGATCATCTCCCGGCACTTATTCAAAAGCTTCCGCGACTCCAAGCTTTTCCGGAATTTTGGATCAGCAACATTGAGGATCTCTTCTTTGTCGCGGCACCAAGCCTGCCAGTACTCGACAAGAGCTTTCTCGTCATCCAGGTCGCACTGGGCATCATCGAGCACGAGCGCCGTGACGGATTCCCCAAACTCTTCACTGGCACCACCACGTCGTTCATACGCAGCATAAATCTCACAAATCATGCACCACTTGGAGCGCAGAGATTTTTTACTGATGACAGCCAAGATCAGCGGCGCCTTCGCAATTCGATCGCCAAACTTTTTAATTGAATCCCCAATTTTCACCTCATTCTTGTCC
>JBKCVY010000156.1:0-2295 GCA_046317475.1 Cyanobacteriota bacterium
CCACGGGACGGCGGGCCAGGGCGCGTCCCAAGGGCCACTGGAGAAGGAGCAGCAAGCCCAGCTGCAGGCCAATCGTGAGGGCCCCCAGGCTCTCCCGCAGGGGGGGGCGACGCCAGCCGCCGCGCACGAGATCGAGGGGCAGGGCGCTTTGCATCAGGGCCGGCACCGCTGTGGCCACCACCACAACGCCCAGCAGGGGCAAGAGGGGCCACAGCCAAGGGGTCCGCGACCCGGGCGATGGGCCAGCCAGGGGGGGGGTGGCTCGGCGCGGTTGCCCGGGAAGGGGAGCGCGCCAGAGCAACAGGGCCATCAGGAGCAGGGCGGTGATGTCCAGGGCGTAGATGCCACGCAA
The DNA here is from genome assembly GCA_046317475.1 of Cyanobacteriota bacterium. GTDB lineage: Bacteria > Cyanobacteriota > Cyanobacteriia > PCC-6307 > Cyanobiaceae > Cyanobium. The sequence goes on from JBKCVY010000156.1 coordinate 353, forward strand.
CCACCCCCCGGCGGCAAGTAACGCGCCGATGAGGGAGCCGGTGGCGATGCCGAGGGCATCGGCGGTTCGCGCCAGGGCGAAGGCCCGCGCGGATGGCACCGGCGCGCAGGTGAGGGGAACAGCGAGCTCAATGGCGGGCCAATACAGGCCCATCGCCACGCCGAGCAGGGCCTGGCCCAGGCGGTAGCTGTCCTCCGTGGTCGCCTGCAGGAGAATCGCGTCACCCCAGAGGGAGGCCACCAGTCCGAGGCGAATGGGCCAAGAACAGGACAAACCCCGGTCGAGGAGGAGGCCGCTCAGCAGGCGGGCTCCGGCTCCCGCGAGGGCGGCGAGGGCCAATCCCTCCCCCACATCGGCGGCGCTGAACGCCTCTTGGTGAAACACCATCGGTGTGAGATAGAGCACCGCACCCGCACCGAGGGCCGACAGCAGCCGGAGGAGCGCCACTTCCCGCAGCGGCGGGGGAAACTGGGAGATCCACGCGCCTGATGGTCCTGCCGCTGGTGTCCGTTTCAAGCCGCCATCCCCGAAGGTGCGCCGCGGTGGCCAGTCTGCTGGTGGCGCTGGCTGGAGCGGCCAGCGGGCCTGGCTCGGCCGCGGAGGTGTTGGAGATTCAACTGGACAGCCTGCGGGTGCCCATCCCCCTGGTCCAGCTGGAGACATGGAGCCGGGGGTCCGGTCGCCGCGGCCGGTCGTCTGCCCCGGAGCCGGCCTCGGATGTGGCGCTCTGGTTTGCCCTGCTGGATGGGGAAAGCCAGGAGAACTTGCGGCTGCTGCTGCGGGCGCCCCTCCTGCGGGATCAGGGCTTTGGCCGGCAGTTGCTCGACAGTTGGGCCGGCAGCCAGATGCTGGCGGAGGTGGGCAACCTGCTCACGACCTCCTCTGGCCAGAGCACCACTCCCCTGCTGCAGGTCACCTTGCGGCGGCTGCTGGAGGAACGCCGGGAGGTGTCGATGCTGGAGCTGTTGCGGGCCTTGCCGGAGCCCCGGCTGCAATTGCAGCTCGATGGTCTGTTGGAACTGGCGCAACAGTGGCGCCTGCAATTGGAGCGCCAACGCGAAGCGTTGCGGCAGCTGGCGCGGGTGCCGAGGCTGCCGTCCAGCACCCCGCCGCCATCCCCCCCCTCCGTTGTGGTGGCACGCCAGGGGCGCACGACCAGCCCCCTGCCCTGGACAGTGGCGGTGCCCGGACGCCAGGCCCTTTTGCCGCTGCAGATTTGGAACCCTCCGCCGTCGACCGATGGCCATCCGATCCGGCCCTGGCTGCTGATCATGCCGGGCTTGGGCGGCACGGCCGAACAGATGGGCTGGTTGGCTTCCGCCCTGGCCCTCAAGGGCTGGTCCGTGGTGGTGCTGGAGCATCCGGGCAGCGACGCGGCGGCCGTCAAGGCCACGCTGGAGGGCCTCCGCCCGCCCCCGGGAGCGGAGACCCTCCAGCAACGCCTGGCGGATCTCAACGCGGTGCTGGTCGCCGAGCGGGAAGGGAAGTTGCCGCTGCGGCCACGAACCAACGGGGTGGTGCTTCTGGGCCATTCCTTGGGCGGGGTGGCCGCGGTGCTGGGGAGCGGCCTGGGGCCAGAGGCTGGCTTGGAGCGGCGCTGCCAGCGAGCCTTGAACCGACTGCCGGTCACCAACCCGTCCCTCCTGCTGCAATGCCAGTTGCCGGCGACCGCCGTTCCCGTGGCGCCATCCCCGCCAGCCGGGTTGCGGGGCGTGGTGCTCTACAACAGCTTCGGCAGCTTGCTCTGGCCGAACCAGGGTCTCCGTTCCCTGCCCGTTCCCGTGTTGATGGTGGGCGGCAGCGTGGATCTGGTGACGCCTCCGATTTCGGAGCAGCTGGCCCTCTTTCTGCCGTTGGGGCATGACCGCAGCCGCTTGGTGCTGGTGGATGGAGGCAGCCACTTCTCTCCGGTGCGTGTGGGGATCAAGGAAGAGGCGCTGCTG
>JBKCVY010000157.1:0-4665 GCA_046317475.1 Cyanobacteriota bacterium
CGCCGCCGCCGAGGTGGCCTTCAGCCGCGCCTCCGCCTCCCCCAACCCCGGCTTCCTGCGCCTCCTCGCCCAACGGGTCTACGAGCACAACTACTGGCGCGAGGCCATCGCCGTGCTGGAGCGCGCCCGCTCCCTGGCGCCCGCCGACATGGCGACCCTCCTGGCCCGGGCCCGCCTGTCCTTGGAGGTGTATCAGCTCTGCGAGGCGGAAGCCCTTTGCCAGCAAGTTCTCGCAATCGATCCCGCCAACGTCGACGTGCCTTCTTTGCTCAATGCCTTACCAGGCCGTCGCGGTGATGCCCGCGCCAACCTGGCGGCGGTGGAGGCGCACCACGTCGTCTTGGGACGCCCCGACCCACGTCTGGCTTCCTCGATCGCCATGGCTTCGCCGTACGTGGACGACCGCGGGCCGGAGCAGGTGGCGGCTCTGCACCGGCAGCTCGCCGCCCCGATCGAGGCCGCCTGCCCACCCGCTGAGGCGTTCACCAATCAGCTTGATCCCGAGAGGGCCCTGAGGATTGACCTGGTGTCGGGCGACTTCCACCGCCAGCATCCGGTCAACCTGTTCATGTTGCCGTTGCTGGAGCGCCTCGACCAACGCCAGTTTGCGGTGAGCGTGTACGACACGGGGTCGAAGCACGATTCACATACCGCCCTTGCGCAAGCCGCAGCGAGCCGCTGGATCGAGGCGGCCCGCCTCGACGACCCTGCCCTGAGCCAGCGCATCCGCGGGGATGGCATCGACCTACTGATGGATCTGGCCGGCCCCACCGCCAACCACCGCCTCGGCGTGTTCGCGCTGCGGGCGGCGCCGCTGCAGCTCACCTTTCGCGGCTATCCCCACTCCACTGGCCTCTCCCGCAGCGATTGGCTGCTTGGTGATCCGGTGGTGAGCCCAGCTGAGCACGGCCACCTTTTCAGCGAGGGAATTGCCCAGCTGCCAGGCAACGTCTTCTGCTGGAGGCGGGTGGACGCCTACCCCCTGCCGCCACCCCTGCCGCCACCCCGGCCGGCGGATGCGCCGCTGGTGCTGGGGTCGTTCCACAACGCCATGAAGCTTTCCCCCGCACGATCCGTCTCTGGGCGGCGGTGCTGCGCGACCCGCCAAGGGCCCGCCTGCTGCTCAAGGCCCCCTCCCTCAGCGACGCCTCCGTGGTGGCGCGGTTCCACGGCCTGTTCGAGGCCGAGGGCATTGGCGCGGAACGGCTGATCCTGGAGGCCCCGGAGGAGCTGGGGCGGATGATGGGGCGCTATAGCGATGTGGATGTCGCCCTGGATCCCACCACCTACAACGGTGGCACCACCACCCTGCAGGCTCTGTGGAGGGTGGTGGCTTGTGATTCCAGCGACTTCAGCCCTGCGCACCCACCCCCGCGACGCTGCCAACGAGCCCCTCACCGGCGGCGTCGCACTCCCCATGGGCTACGGCCCCGCAGTGGCGCGGGTGATCCTCCCCGGCCAGGACCATGGGGAGGCCCGCCGCGGCCCGCAGGGGCGGATCCGCGCGCGGGCGTCACCTGCACCTTCTGGACTCTCGGCTTCCGCCCGGTGCTCGCCCACAACACCCCCACGATCAGTGGCCAGCCAGCCACCCACTGGGGCAAGGCCCTTAACGTTGGGCCATGGCCTGCATCAATCTCCACCACCAGCACCTGCCACGCCGCTGGGCCCTGGAGTGGCAAGCCCTGGAGGAGCGTCGGAGAGAGCTTCTGGCGGCTGCGGAAAAGGCGGCATGGGCCCTGCGCGAGCGTTGGCCCGCGGTGCTGGGGGTGTGGGTGTTCGGGTCGGTGCTGGATCCCGCCGCGTTCCAGCGCCACTCGGATCTGGATCTGGTGGTGGACGGCTTGCCCGCCAGCGCCCAGTTGGAGGCCCTTGGCCTGGTGGAGGGGGTGGTGGATCAGGTGTTGGCCAATGCGGGCCAGCGCGGCATCGCCATCGACCTGGCCCTTACCTGAGGCCATGGCGGCTCCATCGCCCCGGGAACTGAGCGAGCTGGCCCTGGATCTGGCCGTGGAGGAGCGCAAGCTCGATGTCCTGGTGGACAGCCTGGAGGCCTTGGGAGGTGTGGAGGGTGATCAGCTGCGGATCGACGCCGCGGCCCTGCGGCTGCAAAGTCTCTACGCCTACGACCTGCAACCCGAGCCTGTGGAACGCCTGCGGACCCTCGCCATCGCCCTCTGGCCCAAAGTGAGGGGGGAGCTGAACGCCTTCCAACGCTGGCTCACCCGCGACAACTGAACGGACGGGCCAGCGGCTTGGGTGAACCGCTCTACGCCAGACCGGGCGGTGAAACGGGCGACCAGTGGATGGAGCCGCGCCAATGGGTGTGAATCGCATCCGCGAGACGATGAAAATCAGAAACTCAAATGAGAATTTTGCTGCGCATCGTCCAGGGATTGGGGCTGGACGCCCCGCCCCAGCCGCCGCCGCAACGCCGCCAGCAAGGTTTCAAACTCCTCCGGCAGCGGCGCCGTGAAGCTCAACCGTTCGCCGCTGATCGGGTGGTTGAGGCCCAGGGCCACGGCATGCAGGGCCTGGCCACCCAACGCTACCGGCAGGCGCCGGGCGCGCGAATAGACGGGATCACCCACGATTGGGTGCTGGATGTGGGCGCAGTGCACGCGGATCTGGTGGGTGCGACCCGTATCCAGCTGGAAACGCAGCAGGGCGTAATCGCCCAGGCGTTCACACACCCGCCAATGGGTGCGGGCATGGCGGCCGGAACCATCGGCCACCACCGCGTACTTTTTGCGGTCCGCCGGGTGGCGGCCGATCGCCCCCACGATCGTGCCGGCCTCCGCCGCCGGCTGACCATGGACCACCGCCAGATACTCCCGGCTCGCGATCCGTTTCTGAATCTGCTCCTGCAGCCTCACCAACGCCTCCTGGCTCTTGGCGATCACGATGCAGCCGCTGGTGTCTTTATCCAGCCGGTGCACAATTCCCGGCCGCAGCTCGCCACCAATGCCCGGCAGATCGGGACAGTGATGCAGCAAGGCATTCACCAAAGTGCCGTCCTTGTTGCCTGGGGCAGGATGCACCGTCAGGCCCGCCGGCTTGTTGATCACAATTAAATGGGCATCCTCGTAGAGCACATCCAGGGGAATCTCTTGGGGGATCAGATAGGGCAGTGGCTCGGGGGGCGGCATCCACAGCTCCACCACATCGCCCGGACGCAAGGGCGTCTTGGCTCGGCCCGTGATCCCGTTCACCCGCACGCAACCGGCGTCGATGAACTTCTGGATCCGGGCGCGGCTCTGCTCCGGCCGCTGGGCCACGAGCCAGCGGTCGAGCCGCATCGGCAGGGGCGTGGGGTAGTGGAGGGTGAGCAGCTCACCCTCACCTGCGCCGAATCCCTCCATCCCTTCACCGAGGCCCGGAGCCATGATGCCGTGTGGTCCTTTCCCTCTTCACCCCCCTAGGGAGGCTCCGGAGCCAGGGGGTCAGCAGAGGCCGGAGTGGCGACGACGGCCGGGGCGGCGACGACGGCCGGGGCGGCGTTTGCCGGAGCGAGGGCTGCGCCCGTGGTGGCCGGCAGTTCAAGGGCGATCGGGCCGAGGAATTGGCGGCGAAAGTCGTCCAGGAGGCGCTGGGCCATGCGGCCGGGGTCACCGCTGGCGTGGCGCAGGGCCGCCGCCTCCAGCCAGGCCTCCGGCCCGCCGCCCGCCGCCCCTGGCTGGGGCACGCCATACCGCCCCGCCAGCAGCTCCAGGGACACCCCAGCGTCATGATCGGGGGCGAGCCGGCCAAGCAGGCGCAGGAAGGCCAGCGCCACCCCCTCGCCGTCGTAGGCCGCCTGGCCAATGTCATCACAGATGGCCAGCCGCACCGCGGCCTCCTGGTCATCCAGCCGCGACGGCAGTACCCCCGGGGCGTCGAGCAGGTCCAGATCCTGTCCCAGCCGCACCCAGCGCAGGGCGCGGGTGACGCCAGCCCGGCGGGCACTCTCCACCACCTTCTGGCGCACCAGCCTGTTGATCAGGGCCGACTTGCCCACAGTGGGGAAGCCGAGCATCAGGGCCCGCACCGGCCTGGGGCGCATGCCGCGACCGGCGCGGCGGGCATTGAGGCTGGCGCCGGAGCGGATCGCCGCCTGTTGCAGCTGCTTGACGCCCGTGCCGGCCTTGGCGTCACACCACAGCGGCACGCTGCCGCGATCACGGAACCAGCGGTCCCAGCGCAGGCGGGCCCCGGCGCTGATCATGTCGCGGCGATTGAGCACCAGCAGGTGCGGCCGGCCGCGGATCCAGCGCTGCAGGTGGGGATGGCCCGTGGCCAGGGGAATGCGGGCATCCCGTACCTCCAGCACCAGATCCACCTTGTCGAGATTGGCGTTGAGGGCCTGCTCCGCCTTGGCGATATGGCCCGGATACCACTGGATCAACGGCTGACGGAACGACGACGACGGATCCGGCGCGGCGGGGGGGGAGGGCATCAGGGCACCACCATCACCGGACAGGGGGCCAGCTGAATGACGCGGGCGGCCGTGCTCTGCTGATCCTCCTCCAGGCTGATGCCCCTGGTGCCCATGATGATCAGGTCGGCATTCACCTCATCGGCCACATCGCCGATCACGAAAGCCGGCTTGCCGGCCCGCTCAAACACATCACAGGCGAGCCCCGCTTCCGTGAAGCTGGCCCGAGCCTGCTCCAGCAACTGGGTGAC
>JBKCVY010000158.1:0-2443 GCA_046317475.1 Cyanobacteriota bacterium
CCCCAGCAGTCGCAGTTACCTGAACATCCCGAACATCCTGGCCGCCGCCACCTCCCGGGGGGCGGACGCGATCCATCCTGGCTACGGGTTCCTGGCCGAGAGCGCCGCCTTCGCCGAGATCTGCCGCGACCACGGCCTCACCTTCGTCGGACCGACTCCAGAGGCGATCCTGGCCATGGGGGACAAGGCAACAGCGAAACGCACGATGCAGCAGGTGGGCGTTCCCACCATCCCGGGCAGCGAAGGGCTGTTGGAATCGATGGAGCAGGCCGCGTCAGAGGCCATCCGCATGGGCTTTCCCGTCATGATCAAGGCCACGGCGGGAGGCGGGGGCCGGGGCATGCGGCTGGTGCCGTCCCCCGAGCAGCTGGATGGGCTCTTCAAAGCTGCCCAGGGGGAGGCGGAGGCGGCCTTTGGCAATCCGGGCCTCTACATGGAGAAATTTATTGACCGTCCCCGCCACGTGGAGGTGCAGGTGCTGGCGGATCGCTTCGGGAACGTGATTCACCTGGGCGAACGGGATTGCTCAATCCAGCGGCGCCATCAAAAATTGCTGGAGGAAGCCCCCAGCCCCGGACTCGATCCGAGCGTGCGCGAGCGCATGGGCCATGCGGCGGCCGCGGCGGCCCGCTCGATTGGCTATGAGGGCGCCGGCACCGTGGAATTTCTGCTGGATCGTTCCGGCAACTTCTATTTCATGGAGATGAACACCCGCATCCAGGTGGAGCATCCGGTCACGGAGATGGTGACGGGGCTCGACCTGATCGCCGAGCAATTGCGGATCGCGGGCGGAGAACCCATCAGTGTGTCCCAGGAGCAAGTGCGGCTGCAGGGACACGCAATCGAATGTCGAATCAACGCGGAGGATCCCCGTCAAAATTTCAGGCCGTCACCGGGGAAGATCACGGGCTGGCTGCCGCCTGGGGGGCCGGGGGTGCGGGTGGATAGCCACGTCTACACCGGCTATGAGATTCCGCCGTTCTACGACTCCCTGATTGGCAAACTGATCGTTTGGGCACCCACCCGCGACCTTGCCCTACGGCGCATGCGGCGAGCCCTTGCTGAATGGGCCGTGACCGGCATTCCGACAACCATTGACTTCCACCTAGCCCTCCTGGAGCGGGCGGAGTTTCAGCGGGGCGAGGTGTACACCAAGTTTGTGGAGGACATCATGCTGCCCCTCAGCTGAGGGGCGCGTGACGGGCCTGAAGCATCACCTGGGTCAACAGTCCCTGCTGACCCACCAGCAACTCCCTCACCAGGCTCACCAGGCCCACCCAGATCACGGGGGCGACGTCCACGCCGCCAATGGGTTGGATCAGGGCCCTGGTGGGTGCCAGCAGGGGCTCGGTGAGCAGCCCCAGCCAGCGCAGCCTCCCCTGATTCGGTTCAACTTGGGGATACCAGGTGAGCACCAAACGGGCGAGAAACAGCAGGGTCCAGAAAGCCAGGATCAACCCCAGCAGGAGATGGGCCAGGGGCAACGGGCCCGGGATCGCCATCACAAAACTCAACACGTCGGCCCCTGGATCTTAGGAACTCCCGGAGGCTGCCTAAGATCACGCCACCGCCACACCGTTCCAGGCATGACCCCCTCTCTCTCCAACTTCCTGAGCAGCCTTGTCTGGGGTGGGGTGATCGTGGTGATTCCGATTGCCCTGGCCCTCTTTTTCATCAGCCAAAACGACAGGGTGGACCGCCGTCTGTGAGGGCGGAGCGCGAAGGGCTGGGTCTTTTGGCCCAGGGTCCGCGGTGAGGGTCCCTAAAGTGGGCAGACCGAACCCTCCCGTACACCCTTGGTCAACGCCAGCCTGAATTGGGCCAGCATCGTCGGCATTGTGTTGGCGGTGGGCGGAGCGTGCCTCTACTTCATGAGGAGCTTCAAGCCGGCCCTGGCACGCGATTACGACGTTTTTTTTGCCGCCATTGGCTTGCTCTGTGGCGGCATTCTCTTTTTTCAAGGCTGGCGCCTCGACCCCATCCTCCAGTTCGGCCAGTTTCTCCTGGCCGGAACCACGGTCTTCTTTGCCTACGAGAGCGTGCGTCTGCGGGGCATCACCACCGAACAGGCTCGCCGCTCCTCCTTTTTCGAGGATGAGGAGCCGGCCCCCTTCCGCCCGCGGGGTGGCATGGGTCCCGGAGGCTGGGACGACCAGGACCGGTTCAGCGAACCCGAACCCCTGCGACGACGGATCCGGTCCAGGGAGGAAGACGAAGAGGATTTTTACCGTCCACGCCGTTTCAGCCGGGCGGCCATTCCCGAACGGGCGGCCAGCCGAATGGCCTATCAGGACGACTGGGACCAAGAAGCTCCCCCTCCCTGTCGACCCCTCTGAGCACGGACCAGGTTTAGCTTTAGGAGGTAAAAACACTCCGAGTCCTATCCATTCTCCGCAGCACAATGTGTGTGTGCCAACAAGGAGAAAACTCTAACAACATGGAC
>JBKCVY010000159.1:0-6129 GCA_046317475.1 Cyanobacteriota bacterium
GTCTCAGGAGAGACGCTGCAGAGAGAGCGCAGTGGCCCCGGGGTCGCGCGGGAGCGCCAGCGCCTGCCTCGCGCAAACCGGTGCGATTCGGCCGATGGGGGTCGGACCGCTGGGTGCGATGGTTCGTAATCTGGAATGGCAGGAGGCTCTCGGGGAGGAGGATGAGCCGCTCCAGGAAGAGATTCGTCAACACCCCCTGGCACGCGCTTTCGTTTGCGCTGCCGGTGTCCCCGCGATTCTCACCCTATGGGAGACGCGACCAGCCGGCCCCCTCTGCCAAGAAAGTTGACGTGGATGCCGCTCGACAGGCACTCCTCACCGAGGCCACTCCCTACCGCGCCGCGTCGATAAGCCCGCTGTGGAGACGTCAACGATTTGAGGCGCGCTCCCTTCAACAGCAACAAACCGCCCCGGCGCTGCAAACACTGCGCGTTGTGACCGCGAACATTGCGATTGCCTCAGTTGACCTGCGGGACTAATTTGGAACCGAAGGGGGACGCACCTCCGTTGGCCGCCCCGCTCGCTACCGAGGTCCGCATCCATCCCGGCATCGGCCGAACACTCCACCATGGGCTTGAAAATGTCTCCCTCAGCTTGCTGATCGGCTCTCCCCCGCCCTTGCCAGCCAACTCCCAGTTGACACTCGTCCTAGACCTGACCCCCTGGGGCGACGATCTGGACGAGTATCGGCTCACCCATCTCCGCCATCCCCAAGGCCAGGTCATCCATGAACTACTCGTGGATCACGTGGGCCGGGTCACGGGGGCAACCTCGGCCCAGGAGCAAGCATGGCAGACCGCGTTAGAAAACAAATTCGCCCGGCACCGGTTTGTCCGCCAGGGGGACTGGATACCGGCCGAATGGACGGTGGTCCTCCACGCAATCTCGCTGACATCGGACGAACTGCTCACCCGCATCCGTGGTGTGACGTTGCGACGTATGCACCTTCCACCGCGCCGTACTCGGAGAGGGCGTGAGTCAGATGATTATGAATTAGTGAACCATAGAATCCAAATTTATGATAGAAATTTCAACGAAACTGGTCTTACATGTCTAGGAAGACCGGGCCTTACCGGCATCAGCATGGCAGTCCGCACCATCCTGCCTGAGATTGGTCATGCCGTTGACCTCGCCCCACTCCAGCAGGCCGTTGCGGCAACGCCTGACGACCCGGAGCGTCGCGACGCTCCTTTCAACCGGGCACGTTCCGTCTCTGGCCTGCGCTCGCGCTGGAACCAGAAGGAGGAAAAGTACACGCTGGCGAACGGTGGACGCGGCGCCCAAAGCATCGCGTTTCGACAGGCGTATGCCCAAGATGGCGGATTGTCGGAGACCGATGATCCGCGCACCTCCTGGGAGGAGTGCTTCGCTGAGGCCTTTGCCTTGTTTCTGTCCGACCCGGATACCTTACGCAGACGACGTCCCCATGTATATGAATACCTTCACGCAGCATACCCCGAAAGGTGAGTCCACCATGGAGCGCCCCATGCCTGAACGTCTTCTCACCACCCGTGTCAGAGAGCCGTAGAACCAGAGCTTGATCTCGCGACAATCACACCAATCCGTTAATGGCAAAAGGCATAGTTCAAGCCATTGCAGTAGTTGCCGTCCCGACTCGCTATCCTGTCAAAGGATGATCTGATGGGTGAGAAATAAAGGAAGGAGTCTCCACCACGTGACATCATGGAGGCGATCGTGAGGATGCGAACGCCCACGCTCCCTGTCGAGGGACTGCCCAATCACCGATCTGAAGCACTGGATCGGGTGGGTCGTGATGTCCAAACCGGGGCCGATCCGACGCAATCAACGCCTGTTGAATAACAGCCCAAAATCTCGCCCCCTATCATGCATTGCAACAATCCAACCACAGTGGGTTGGTTGGAATTGCTTGCCCATAGCCTCTCACTGATCCAGTCTATAGTTCATCCTCGGTCGCCAGGCCATGGGAGGATGAGTTTCATCTCTTTGTACGTCCGAGGCGTGCCATGTTTGATGCCAGTACCCTTGAAGTGTTCATCGCTTCCACCAATGACCTCCGTGAAGAGCGGCGGGCGGTGGAAGAGGTCTTGCGCGATTGGAATTCGCGCAACGGCAGGGACCGGCAAATCATGCTCAAACCGATTCGCTGGGAGGAAGACGCCACCCCCGAACTGGGCCCCGGCAGCTTCCAAGCGGTCATCAACGAGCGCCTCCTGGATCCGGCGGATGTCCTGATCGGCATCATCGGCAAACGCTTGGGCTCCCCTACCGCAACGAGCATTGCTGGCACCGTGGAAGAAATCGAACGCTTTGCCGCTGCCAACAAGCCTGTTTTGCTGTACTTTTCTGATCGGGACTTTAACCTCTCGGCGATTGATCCCCAAGACTTGCAACGCGTCCTGGATTTCCGGCAGGCCATGCAAACGCGCGGCCTCTTTCTCACCTTCACCGACATCAGCGATTTCAAGGCCCGGTTGCGGGGCCATCTCGACACCCTTCTCCAGGATTATCAGGCCCTGCTGATCCCCGCAGGCCATGCCCTGGCCTTTGGATTTTTCAACAACTTCGTCGCGCCCACCTACACGATCCTGAATGGCCTTCAAGTCAATCTGCCGGATTACAAGCTGCCCAACGAAGATTCCGTTTTGATGCTTGCCTTTTCCTCCTTCCGCATCCGCATTGCCAAACCGGTCACCTGGGAGGATGCGACGGACACCGCTGTTGTTGAACTGCGCAAGAACCGTTTGGCGGAAATCAGCGTCCAGGTGCCCACACTACGGCGTGCCTACCGCATTTACGTGCCGATTGAGACCAAGAAACGTCTGGAGGCCACGATGGGTGACAATCTGGAACGCGCTGCCAAGGCTGAGCCGCCCATCCGGACCGTGCAACTGGATCGGCTGGATGTCGTCGACTTTCCAACTCCGATGATTGCGCTGCATGAGTTTATTAAATCCCAGGAACAGTCCATCCTCAAAGGCAAACGCGAGCGAAATCCTGCGGCGGGTTACTGGCAACGACAGAAATTGATTCAATACAACGCATTCTTTGACTATCTCAATGATCGGATCCAGGAAGAAGGAATGCAAGGACCCTCAATCACTTATTTTGACTATAAAAAAAGTCCAGACTTTCAATTGCCAGACTAGTCCTTCTTCGAGCATCCAATCCAAAGCTCCTCAAGTTTAAGGCTACCAAGCCGGGCTCATTTCAGTCCCGTGATGGGGCCATCCCCACATTGAATGGGCAAATCACCGGACTTGACGCACTCACAGCACCTTGGACGTGCGCCAATTGCATGGGTTGTGACGTTAGATCACAACACCTCGCCCCTCTCGCCAAGCCCGCAATCATGGGAAACAAGCCCAATCTTTCCCGCTTGATTGTGGAGCCCGCCATGCCAACGCCTTCCTCAGGGGATGGGACACCTACCCCGTCCGCTTTCCATTCCCTCCCCGACCGAGCTGCGGCTGGGGGCGTCAAGCTGGGGCTCGCGCGCTTCGCCGGCAGCCTTGCCCTCGCCTCCACCGTCACCCTCTCCCTCATCGGTGGCATGGTCCTGGTCCTCAGCCTGTCCACCGTTCTGATCCTGAACAGCGAGAACCCCCGTAGCGGTCTGCTGCTGGCCCTCGCCATCACCGTGCTGTTCAACCTGGCGATCTTCTTCCTTTCGCCCTGGTTGATGGACCTCACGCAAAAATTCCTCTACCAAACCCGCTGGGTCGACCTGGCCACCATCCGCCAGCGCAGTCCAGAAGCCGCGGCGGTGCTTCAGCGGGTCTGCGCGGAGAAGGGCTTGAAACACCCACGCCTGGGGTTGATCGATGATCAAAACCCAACAGCCTTCACCTATGGTTCACTCCCCAACACTGCCCGCGTTGTTGTCAGTGAAGGACTATTTACCTATCTCAATGATGATGAAATCGCCGCGGTGTACGCCCATGAATTAGGTCACGTCATTCACTGGGATTTCGCCATCATGACCCTCGGTGCGACGTTGATCCAGATCTGTTATCTCTTCTTCGTCTTCTCCAATCGCATGGATGACAAGATTAAGGATACATTGCGACTGCCCAGTCTTGCGGCGTATGCTTTTTATTTAATTGGCACATATTTGCTCCTATATCTTTCCCGGATCCGTGAATACTATGCCGACCACTTCGCATCCGAAGTGACAGGAAACCCCAATGCCCTGTCCCGTTCCCTGGTCAAAATCGCCTACGGGATCGTGGAAGAGGGCAAGCGCTCCGACAAGCCCAGTCAGTTGTTGGAGGGCACCCGTGCCCTGGGGATCTGCGACTCCAAGGCGGCCGTCATGACGGGCACCGCCTATGGCGTCAGCACCGCCACCGAACGCATTGGCAAGGTTTTCCTCTGGGACATGTTCAATCCCTGGGCCGGCTGGATGGAACTCAATTCCACCCACCCCCTTACGGGCAAACGGATTCGCGCGCTTTCCAACTATGCCGAACAACTGGATCTCAATCTGGAATTCGACATGGCCAGCGTGATGCGTGAGGGCTACAAGCTCTCCAAGCGGCGTCTCTATGGTGGCTTCATCCTGGATCTGCTCCTCTACTCCGCGGAGGCCATGGGCCTTGTCCTGGGCCTCGTGGTGGGTTTCGGGGTGAGCAGCCAAACCCAACGCCTCAGCCCCATGATCGCTTTCCCTTTGATCGGCTTGGGCCTGGGCACCCTCCTCAAGGCGTTCGTCCTCTTCCCCGACCCTTCCCGGGCCGAATCGACGACCATCTTGGACCTCATGGCCAATCCCTACGCCAGCCCCCTGCGCGGCATCCCCACCGAGCTCGACGGCACACTCATCGGCCGCGGCCAAGCCGGCTACGTCTTTGGCTCCGATCTGCAGTTCCAAGACCCGACCGGTCTGCTCTTTCTCCGCTATGTCTCCCGCTTTGGCCCCATCGGTAATTTTCTCTTTGGCATGAAACGGGTTCAGGGCATGATTGTCAGCCAGGCCGCCGTCAAGGGCTGGTTCCGCCGTGGCGTGGCCTCCCACCTGGATCTCATTCGCCTTCGCGACGACACAGGCAGGGTTGTCAACAGCTATCCCCGATTTTGGTCCTTCCTGCTCGGTGGGGGATTGATCCTGGTGGGGATATTCCTCGGCGCCGGCTGAACCCCAAGCCCCATGGGTGGCCGGAACGGATGGCCACCCTTGATGTCCACGGCCACCGTTTTCCGAGTGCCGGTCGCCCTCGCCACGGCCCCTCTCTCCCATCAAAGACACCCACCTCACCCAATCTCCTGCCACCCCCCCAATCTCCTGGCCCAGCCCCCTCTCAAGGCGACGCCAAATTGCGAAAGCGCGTGAACTGCGGTTCAAACAGCAACTTGCAGGTGCCCACTGGCCCATTGCGGTGCTTGGTGATGATCACTTCCGTGATGCCCCGATCTGGAGTCTCCGGGTTGTAATACTCATCCCGATAAATCATCATCACCAGGTCCGCGTCCTGCTCGATCGATCCCGATTCCCGCAGGTCGCTCAGCATCGGTCGCTTGTTGGTGCGCGACTCCACCCCCCGGCTCAACTGGGAGAGGGCCATCACTGGCACATTCAGCTCCCGCGCCATGCCCTTCAGGCTGCGGGTGATGCGCGACAACTCCTGCACCCGGTTGTCCGAACCGCCCCCCTCCATCAACTGCAGATAATCAATCACCACCAACCCCAGTTCCTTGCCGGTCTCGGCCATCAGGCGGCGGCACAACGACCGCATCTCCAACACGCCGACATTGGGCTTGTCATCGATGTAGAGCGGCAACCGCCCCAGGTTGCTGATGCCCTGGCCCAGCAGCGGCCACTCCTCCTGATGCAGACGGCCCGTGCGCAGCCGCCCGCTCTCAATCCCCACCTCCATCGACAGCAAGCGGTAGGTGAGTTGCTCCTTGCTCATCTCCAGGCTGAACAAGCACACCGGCAAATCGTGGAGCTGGGCCACATTGCGGGCGATGTTGAGCACAATGGATGTCTTGCCCATCGCCGGACGCCCCGCCACGATCAGCAGGTCGCTGCGCTGCAATCCCTGGGTCATGGCGTCCAGGTCGTAGAAGTTCACCGGCAATCCCGCCAGGGCGGTGCCCAGGGAGCGGGTTTCGATTTCCTCGAAGGTGCGCGTGAGGATCTCGGCGGTG
>JBKCVY010000160.1:0-3394 GCA_046317475.1 Cyanobacteriota bacterium
GGGTTGGGGTGGGGAAACCCCGGGGTTAAGAAGGCTTACTTCTTCTTGCCAGCCACGGTGTTGCGGGCGCCCCGGCGGGTGCGGGCATTGGTGCGGGTGCGTTGACCGCGCACCGGAAGACCCATGCGGTGGCGCCGCCCCCGCAGGCAACCGATGTCCTGAAGGCGCTTGAGGGCCATGCCCTCTTCGCGGCGCAGGTCCCCCTCCAAGGTGAAGGACTCCGTGGCGGCGCGCAGCTTCTGCACATCGGAATCGGTGAGATCCTTGACCCGGATGTCGGGGCTGACACCAGACTTGGAAAGGATCTGACGAGATCGGGTGGGGCCGATCCCGTAGACGTAGGTGAGGGAGACTTCAACCCGCTTGTCGCGAGGGATATCAACGCCGGCAATCCGAGCCACGGGAAACGATGCGGAGGGAAGGGAGACCCCGGGTGTGGGGTGAAAAGGAAGCCCCGAAGGGGGCGAGGGGCTGCGCTGGAGGGATCAACCCTGGCGCTGCTTGTGCTTGGGGTTGGCGCAGATCACCATCACCCGGCCGTGGCGACGAATCACCCGGCACTTTTGACACATCCGTTTGACTGAGGCACGCACCTTCATCGGCCGCGTTACTCCTTGTTCGCAAACAGGCACAGTATCACATCCGTCAACCAATCACTCCAACAGGGACAGGATGCGCCCCCCAATGTCCTCCACCGTGCCGTTGGCCTCCACCGATTCGAGCAGGCCCATCGCCTGGTAGTGGGCAATCAGCGGCGCGGTTTGCTCGCGGTAGACGTGGAGACGATGGCGAATCACCTCCTCATTGTCGTCGGCTCGCCCCCGGGCCAACAGGCGCTGCACGAGCACCGGATCCTCCAACTCCATCAGCACGACCCGTTCAATGGACTGGCCCAGCTCGTCCAACAAGCGATCCAGGGCAACGGCCTGGGGGAGGTTGCGGGGGAAGCCATCCAGGAGCCACCCCCCTGACTGGCCCGCGAGCCGCTGGCGAACGATGGCCAGCACCAAATCGTCGCTGACGAGCTCGCCGCGGGCCATAACGGCCTCCGCCTCCTGGCCAAGGGGGGTACCCGCGGCGACCTCGGCCCGCAGCAAATCACCCGTGGATAGGTGCAGCAAATCGTGGGAGGCGGCGAGGCGCTGGGCCTGGGTGCCTTTACCGGCCCCGGGGGGACCCAGAAACAGCAGGCGTTGCTTCATGAGGGGTTGGGCTGGACAGGGAGGGGAGGCGATGCCACCAGGACGGGGGCATCAAACGGGGGGGGGCAGGGCCTCGACGGAACGGGTGAATGCCTGGGCATCCGTGGCGCCCTCGTAACGCAGGGAGATCACGTAGGTCTGCACCTGCTTGGCCGTTTGAATGGCCACACCCACCAGGATCAGCAGAGAGGTGGCCCCAATCCCCTGGAAGGTTTTCACCTGGATGGCCCCTTCCACGGCGGAAGGGATGATCGCCACGGCCCCAAGGAACAAACCACCCAGGAGGGTGAGCTGGTTCTGAACGTTGGCCAGGTACAGGGCGGTGGCGGACCCGGGACGAACGCCGGGGATGGCCACGCCACCACGCTTCAAGTTGGTGGCGATTTCGGTGGGATCGAGGGTGAGGGAGGTATAGAAATAGCTGAAGGCGATAATGAGCGTGAAGAACAACAACGCGTAGATCCAGGGCATGCTGCTGTTGGGACTGAGGTATCCGGCCAACTGGATCAGCCAGGGAGATTTGGTCCAGGTGGCGAGCTGCAGGGGGAGACAGACCAGGGCGGAGGCGAAGATGCTGGGCATCACTCCGCTGGCATTGAGCTTCAATGGCATGTAGCTCTGGCGGGCGGGCAAGCTGCCGGCCCCACCCACCTGGTGCTTGGCGCTCACGATTGGAATGCGTCGGCTGCCTTCTTCAACAAAAATGATGCCAATGATGGTGGCCAGGAAAACCAGCAACAGGATGATGATGCCCGTCACAGTACCTCTATCGCCAGTTTTGGCCTGGGTGATGGTGGCCGCCAAAGCGCGCGGCAGGGTGGCGACAATGTTGGCGTAAATGACGAGGGACGCCCCCTGGCCAATCCCGCGCTCAGTGATCACCTCACTGATCCACATCACCGCCATGGAGCCGGCGGTCAGGGCCAGGGAGGTCTGCAGAACGAACTGCCAGTCGGGCAAGCCAGGCAGGGCGTAGGTTTTGAGAACGAAAGAGAGAATCACGCTTTGGATGATTCCCCACGCCAAGGCTGCGTAGCGGGTGATCTGGGCAATCTTTCGACGCCCGGCCTCCCCTTCATTTTTCTGCAAGTCTTCCAGCTGGGGCAGGGCAGCTGTGAGGAGTTGGAGAATAATGGATGCGTTGATATAGGGAAGGATACCGAGGGTGAAGACCCCCAGGGCGGCCAAACCGCCTCCGGTGAAGATATTAACAAACATCAAAAAATCACCACCTTGCCGCACCAACTGTTCAAAGGCGGGGCGGTCGATGCCAGGGACGGGGATGAAGATCCCAAGGCGCTCCAGCAGGAGCAAACCAAGGGTGATGAACACCCTGTCGCGCAGCCCTTTGGACTGGACGATTTTGGTGAAGATTTCTGTGGCGCTTGGGTTGCGCCCCCGGCTAAGAACCATGGTGTGTGAAGGTGTCAGCCAACAAGCTCGCAGCTGCCACCAGCCGCTTCAATTTTGGCACGGGCGGAGGCGGAAAAAGCGGCGGCCTGCACGGTGAGTTTCACCTTGAGGTCTCCGCCACCAAGAATTTTGAGCGGCCCTTTGGCACCGGTGAGCAGTCCCTCGCTGGCCAGGGTGTCGAGGTTGACCTGAGTGCCGGCTTTCAAGACATCCAGTTGGCCAACGTTGATCACCGCGTAGGTGGTGGGGTTGACCAGGGGGAAGTGCTTGAGCTTGGGCACCCGACGGTAGAGGGGCATCTGGCCACCCTCGACGCCCGGACGGGTGGAACGGCCGGAACGGGACTTTTGGCCCCGCATGCCGAAGCCGCAGCTGGCTCCCTGGCCTGCGGAGATGCCGCGGCCCTTGCGGGTTTTGCGACGGCGGGCACCGGTCTGGGAGGTGAGGGCGCTGAGCTGGTGGGTCATGGGTCGATCGTCAGGAGTAAATCTGCTCGAGGGGGATGCCCCGTTCCTTCGCGGCCTCCTTGTGGGTGCGGAGGGCGGAGAGGGCTTCCATGGCGGCGCGGGCATTGTTCAAGGGCGTTTTGGAGCCCAGGCGCTTGGCCAACACGTTCTTGATGCCGGCCAGCTCGAGAACGGTGCGAATCGAGCCCCCAGCGATCACACCGGTTCCCGGGGCGGCGGGGCGAATCAACACGCTGGCGGCTCCATCGCGTCCACGGCTTTCGGTGGGCACCGAATTGGTGCGCGTGAGGGGCACCTTCACCAGGTGCTTCT
>JBKCVY010000161.1:0-5479 GCA_046317475.1 Cyanobacteriota bacterium
TTGCAAAGCCGGCCAGATCGCCTCTTCGCCGCGCACTGAGGATTGCATCGGTTGCAAGCGGTGTGAAACCGCTTGCCCCACGGATTTCATCAGCATCCGGGTCTACCTCGGCGACGAAACCACCCGCTCGATGGGCCTGGCGTACTGAGATTCGGCGCTTGCACCATCCCTTCGCGGCTGGTGCAAGCGCCCGTTCCCCCATAAGCTCAGGCCGGATGTGGGGACCGTATGTGCGGCATCGTTGCCCTGATTGGTTCACGGGAGGCCGGGCCCCAGTTGCTCGAGGGGTTGCGCCAACTCGAATATCGCGGTTACGACTCGGCGGGCATCGCGACGGTTGATGGGGCAGGCCTGCACTGCTTGAAGGCAGAGGGCAAGCTCATCAACCTCACGGCCCGCTTCGAGGCGGAGGGCGCTCCGGGTCATTGCGGCATCGGCCACACCCGCTGGGCCACCCATGGCAAGCCGGAAGAACGCAACGCCCATCCCCACTTGGATGGCAGCGGCGCTTTGGCGGTGGTGCAAAACGGCATCATTGAAAACCACCGTTTGCTCCGGGAGGAGCTGATGGCGGAGCAGGTGTGCTTCCGGTCCGATACGGACACGGAGGTGATTCCCCACCTGGTGTCCCGTCGCCTGCGCCAACTGGAGGCTGCAGGCGAGACGCCCTCACCACCCCTGCTCCTGCGGGCCGTGCAGGAGGTGTTGCCCCGCCTCCATGGGGCCTATGCCCTGGCGGTGGTGTGGGCGCGGGTTCCGGGGGCGCTGGTGGTGGCCCGCCGCCAGGCCCCCTTGCTCATTGGACTGGGAGAAGGGGAGTTTCTCTGCGCGAGCGACACCCCCGCGCTCGCCGGCTTCACGCGCACCATCCTGCCCTTGGAGGATGGGGAGGTGGCCCTGCTGACGCCCCTGGGGATTGAGCTCTACGACAGCGGCGGGACCCGTGTGCAGCGCACACCCAGCCTGCTGACGGGAACGGAGCATGTGGCGGACAAGCGCAGCTTCCGGCATTTCATGCTCAAGGAGATCCATGAGCAGCCGGAAACCGCCGCCCTTTGGGTGGCGCGGCATTTGCCAGAAGGGGCCCTGGTGGCCCTCCCCCTGGATGAGGGGGTGTACACGGGGGTGGAACAGATCCAAATCCTGGCCTGCGGCACCAGTCGCCATGCGGCCCAAGTCGGAGCCCAGCTGCTGGAGCAGCTGGCCGCCATCCCCACGAGCGTGTTTTACGCCAGCGAGTTTCGCTACGCGCCTCCCCCGTTGCGGCCCCACACGCTCACGATTGGTGTCACCCAGTCAGGCGAGACGGCGGACACGCTGGCGGCCCTGTTGATGGAGCAGGAACGGCGCCTGGCGGTGGAGGATCCGGTCTATGGACCGCGGTTGCTCGGGATCACCAATCGACCGGAGAGTTCCCTGGGCCGTCTCGTGCCCCACCTGCTCGATATTGGCGCGGGGATTGAGGTGGGGGTGGCGGCGACCAAAACATTTCTTGGCCAATTGTTGGCGTTCTACGGGTTAGCCCTGGCCTTTGCCGAACGGCGCCAGGGCAGGCCCGGCGTACCGAGCCTGGGTCGGCTGGAACTCCTGGCGGGGGCGCTCAAAGCGGTTCCCGCGGTCCTGCAGGGATTGGTGGAGGATCATGATCGGCGCTGCGCCGAACTGGCCCACCTGTTTGCCGACACCCGTGATGTGATTTTTTTGGGGCGAGGCATCAACTATCCCATTGCCATGGAGGGGGCCCTGAAGCTGAAGGAGATCAGCTACATCCACGCCGAGGGCTACCCAGCGGGCGAGATGAAGCATGGGCCCATTGCCCTGTTGGACGCCCATGTTCCCGTGGTGTCGATTGCGGTCCCCGGCACGGTCTTTGACAAGGTGCTCTCCAATGCGCAAGAGGCCAAGGCGCGGGATGCCCAGTTGATTGGGGTGGCGCCGGCCTGCGCGGATACGGAATTGTTTGATCTGCTCTTGCCCCTGCCCCCAGTGGAGGAACTGCTCAGCCCGTTGCTGACGGTGATTCCCATGCAACTGCTCAGCTACCACATCGCGGCGCACCGGGGGTTGGATGTGGATCAACCGCGCAACCTGGCCAAGAGCGTGACGGTGGAGTGAGGGGGATAGCCCCTCATCGGCGGGAGCGTCGCCGGGAGGACTGGGAGGCAGCGGGGGGGACAAATTGACGGTTTTTGCCGATGGCCAGAAAGCCCGTCGCGAGAAGGACGCTCATCAATGAGTTGCGAATCACCTCTTTCAGCCAGATCTGCCAACGGGATGAGCTGGCTTCCTGTTGTCGGTTTTTAGCGGTGTTGATGTTCTGTTGCAGTTGAGCAATCAAATTGGCTTTGGCCTCTTCCACTGTGACGGTGAGGCGAGGGAGGGGGGATTGATTGGGAATTTGCGCCAAGGACTGACGCAGCTCCTGCTCGTTTGTGGAGTTGGCGATAGCGCGGGAGGTGCGTTCCAAGGATTGGATTTGCCCCAGCTCATCGGACACCTGGGCATTAATCAGCCGGACCCCAAGGAAGATCTGAAGAGGGATGAGCAGGAGCCAGCCCACCGCGACCCAGGAGGCAAGGGTGCGCACGAGCAGGGTGCGCTTTCTGATTTGGCTATCGGCGGGGTTGAAAAGGAGGGCGACACAAAGCAGCAGGGCACCGAGGAGGACATTGATGCCGTTGGACATCAACAGGGTGATGATGCTCAACTGCCATCTGGGATCCGTCCAACGGGGGGGAATGGCATTGAAAAGGGAGACCAAGAAGATCCCCAACAGAACAATCCCCACCCAATGAATCACGCGGGCACCATCCGACCATTCCCGCAGGCGACGCTCCTCAAGCACCTCCGCATCATTGATCTGGTCTTCATTCAATTCCGAATCGGCAAAAATGTCTGAACCTTGGCCCATCCTTCCTTTTGTCAACTGGCGCTTAATGTAGCGGATGCTTCAAGTGGAAGCCACGGCCTGTTCCGTGCGACCGTAGCGATCCTCAAAGCGCACAATGTCGTCTTCGCCGAGGTAAGGGCCGCTCTGCACTTCGATCAGTTCTACTGGAATCTTGCCGGGATTGATCAGGCGATGGCGGGATCCCAGGGGGATATAGGTGCTCTGATTCTCTCCGAGCAGCTCCTCTTTGCCATCTTTTTCCACCAGGGCGGTGCCTTTCACCACCACCCAATGCTCGGCCCGGTGGTGATGCATCTGCAGGGAAAGGGACGCGCCGGGCTTGACCTGAATTTTTTTGACTTGCCACCGGTCTCCCTCCACCACGCCATCGTAGTGCCCCCAGGGGCGATAGATGCGCCGGTGGGCTTTGCTTTCTGGGGCGCCCTGCCGTTCCAGCTCTCCCACCACCCCCTTGATGTCTTGGGCCCGATCGCGGTGGGCCACCAGCACCACATCATCGGTCTCCACGACCACCAGGTCGTCCACGCCGATGCCCACCACGAGCCGGTGTTCGCTGCGCAGATAGCAATTACGGGCATCCTGGCTGATCACCCGTCCGCGCAGCACATTTCCCGAGGCATCCCGATCGGCCGTCTCCCAGAGGGCACTCCAACTGCCCACATCACTCCATTGGGCATCCAGGGGGAGCACGCAGCCCCGGTCGGTGCGCTCCATCACGGCCACATCGATGGCCACCGAGGGGCAGCCCGCGAAGGCCTCGCGTTCGAGGCGCAGGAAATCCAGATCGGCGCTGTCGTGTTCGAGGGCCGAGCGGCAGGCGCTGACCACCTCAGGCGCGAGCCGCTCCAATTCAGAGAGAATGGCGCTGGCGCGGAAAAGGAACATGCCGCTGTTCCAGGTGAAGCGGCCCGAGGCCAGGAAGCGCTCGGCGGTGGGCAGATCGGGCTTCTCCACGAAGCGGGCGATGGGCACCGGATGGTCGGCGTTGAGGGGTTCGGCTGATTCGATGTAGCCGTAGCCGGTTTCCGGGGCGGTGGGCACGATGCCAAAGGTGACGAGTTGCCCCGCGGTGGCGGCGGGGATGCCCGCGCAAACGGTTTGGCGGAAGCGGTCGTCCTGGCGAATCACATGGTCGGCGGCGAGCACGAGGAGGAGGGGATCCTCGCCGCGGGCCGTGGCTTGCAGGGCCGCCACGGTGATGGCGGGCGCGGTGTTGCGGCCGACGGGCTCCAGCAGGATGGCGGCGGGATCGACGCCGATCTGGCGCAGCTGCTCAGCCACGATGAAGCGATGGTCCTCATTGCAGACCAGCAGGGGACGCGCCAGACCTGGCAGACCCTGGAGGCGCTGGTGCGTTTGTTGCAGAAGGGTGGCGTCGCTAGCGCCCGCCAGGGCCCAGTATTGCTTGGGGTAGGACGCACGCGAGAGGGGCCACAGGCGCGTGCCGGTGCCGCCACACAGGATCAGGGGAACCAGGGGAGGGCTGGCCATGGCGGGCGACTTGGGGGAACGGTGACGAGATGGACCCATTCAAGCGAGGTCGACGGGTTTGGATACTGGCGTTGGGCCAGAAACGCGGCCAGCAAGCGGACCAGGGCGCCCACGGGGATACCACCGTGGCCGATGGGGGTGGCCATAATGACGTCGCTGGTTCGCGAACGTTTCCCCATGGCCGCCGCAGTCATCCTCCCTGGAAGCACGGTCATCGTGGGCGACGCCACGTCCATTTACAGGGGCTACAAGGGAATTGTGCAGCGGCTGAGCGGCGAGCGTGCCGCCGTGTTGTTTGAGGGTGGCTGCTGGGACAAGCTGGTGACCTTGCCACTAACGAGCCTCAGCCTCTGCTGAGTGCTGGACTGATCGATAGGAGCGTGGGGCAAACCCATGAGGCGGCCGCTTGATCAGTGCGCCGTTGTCCTGTCCCCAGAGAGAAAACCCGTATCGCGAAAAGCCCGCAAATTCACAATAAATAAGTTGAGCTTCAGCCTTGTAAACCCAAAGAGTGTTTTCAGAGTGACGCGAGATATGGGTTCACAACGTTGCAAAACCGCTAACTACAATTTAGCCAGCAGAAGAAGTTCCCCTGGAAGCAACCTCTGGCAATCAGGAATCCAGAATTTAAACAAAAGTTGCGGACACAGGCACTGAGTCCAAATGTTCTTGTGGGGAATTGGATGCGGCAGCACAGCTTGCAAGAAAAACTTAAATCGGGACCTGACCCATGCAAGGAAAAAACGCCAGGAGGCTAGACGATCGATTTGGCGCCAGGAGAAATGCCGCCACCGGCAACCGACCAGGTGTTGATCACGGGAGTGGAGAGAGTTCTTGGCAATGCCAAAACCCATTCATCTGCATTTGCATGCTGAAGATGCGGTTGAAGGAGAGAAGGAACCAGTCGCACCGTTTGCGGCGTCACTTCCCATAAAAACTGTCACCATGGGAGAGGCACGACAACCTCCGATCACAGTAACGATGAGGTGGTCAAAAATGGTTGAAAGCGACTGCGCAGGAGAATGTTCCAGGAACTTATCACCCAACGCTTGGCATACTAACTGCATAGAATTTAAG
>JBKCVY010000162.1:0-5295 GCA_046317475.1 Cyanobacteriota bacterium
AACAGCGGCAGGCGGGCGTCGTGCTCTGCCCAGCCGGGGGCGTGGCCCTCCGCCCAGATCGCCTGCTCCAGCTGCCGTTGCCGTTGCAGCAGGTTGGCCTCCACCGCTTGGGGGACGACCGCATCCAACAGGTCTCTGTACTGGTCCTCGCTCCAATCAGACGGCAGTTGTCCGGCCTGGATCGCCTGCCGCAGGGCCTCGGCGACCTGGGAGCGACTCTCGTCTTCCAGGGCTTGGCGCGTCCCGGAATCCATCGTCGCGGAGGAGAGATCAACCGCGATCCGCACATCCAGGGCATCGCTTCGCAACCAGCGCTCCAGCTCCTCCCCAATCGCCTGGCGCTGATTGGGGTCGTCGCTGCGCCTGGCCAGCAGACCCAGGCCCTCCGCGGCCCGCCGCCTCAGTTCCACTGGGTTGGTCCCATCCGTCAGGCAGTCGCGCAGGGGCTGTTCGGCGCCGATCAAGGCCAGCACCAGAGCTCCATCCTGGCGGTCGGCCTCCGGGGCGACCGCGGCGGCCAGCAGCGCCGCCAGGGGCCGCGTGGCTTCTCGCTCCACCGCCCGGGCCTCGCCACCGCCGGCCGCCGCCAGGGCCGCCAGTTGCTCCAGCGCCTGGCGCCGTTGCGTCCGCGGGCCTGTCGCGGCGAGATCATCGGCCAGGCGCCGCACCCGCTGCCGCTGCAGCAGGGCGTCCCGCCCCCTGTCGATCCACTTCACCAGGGTGGGCCAGGCGCGCAACAGCGCCTCGTGGGCGATCTCCACCCCGTCGGCGCACTCCACCCCGTCGCCGTCACGATCGCCAGCGCCATCGGCAGCGCCGTCAACGTCCGCGGGCTTGCCCGTCACCAGCAGCCGCGCCTCCACAAACAACCGCGCCAGCCGACGGCTGGCCGCCGGCAGCGCCTCCCACCGCGCCGGCTGCTTCGCCGCCCGGCCATCAGGGGTGAGCCGAATCAGGTGCCCCAGGAACGCCTCCTCCAAGGCCACCATCTCTTCCGCCGTGGCGCCGCTGGCCGCCAGCACCTGTTCGGCCCGGCGCTGCACCGCGCCATCCAACCCGCCGAACGCCCTGTACTGCTGCAGCGTGAGGCCACCACCGGCGGCTCGCCCCTCCCACAGCTCCCGCAGGGTGAAGGCCAGCAGGGGCAGGGCATCGCCGCTGGGCGTGTCGCGCACGAGCAGATCGCCCAGGCCCGCCTCCAGCCGCAGGCCCACCCGACGGGCCGGTCCTTCGATCGCCTGGCGCAACCCCGCCCCATCCATGGGGCCCAGCGGAAACGGCTGGCCGGCCAGGCGGTGCAAACCGCTGGGGTGGAGCTGCAGCAGCCCGTAGACATCGGAGCGGAGGGTGGCCAGGAGCAGCACCTGGCTGCCCTCCCGCGCGAGCAGATGGGCCAGCAGGCTCAAAAAAGCGTCGGCGACCCCCGCCACCCGCGGGTCGCGGTCGTCGCCCCGGCCGAGCAGCTCCTCGAATTGGTCGATGGGGATCACCACCCGGGCGTCTTGCTGGTGGGCCAGGCAACGCAGCTCCTCCAGCTGGTCAGCGAGCCGCTCGACCGTGCGGGCTGGCTCGGGAGGCGCGGTTCCACCCAGGGCCCGGAAACGCTCCCGCAGGGCCTGGTGCAGCCACTGGAAAGGCTTGGTGCCGGGGCGAAAGGGCTCCAACACAATCCAGCGGCGCCGATCGGCCTCCGCCAGCCAGGGCAGCAGACCCGCCCGCAACAACGACGACTTGCCACAGCCCGAAGCCCCCAGGATCAGCAGAAACCGCGACTGCCGCTGGGGCAGCTGGCGGATCCTGTCCTGCAGCAGCTGGCGCGCCGCGTCCTGGCCGAAGAACACCGGCGCGTGCCGCCGCTCAAACGTCGCCAGCCCCGGGAAGGGCGCCGCATCCGGCTCATCGGCCGGCGGCCAGGGCAGGCGGCTCTGCCAGCTCAAGGGCGCCAGGCCCTTCAGCAGCCGATCCCAACCCGCCGCCGAGCCATCGTCCAGGTCAATGGCCGCCAACGCCATGGCCTGGGTTTCGCTGAGCAGCTGGGGCAGGGGGGCGTTGGCCTCAACGCGAACGGGCAGCACGAGCTTGCCGAACGCCATCGCCACCCCCAGCTCCATCAGGCACCACTGGGATCTGGCGTAGGCCTCGCTGCAGAGGACGATCACCGCCGCGCAGCGCTCCAGGTGCTCGAACAGCTGGTCGCGCCAGCGTTCGCCCGCCAGCAGGCCCGCGTCCGGATCGACATCGAGGAACAGGGAGCGGTAGCGCTGCTCCGGGGGCCGGTGTTCCGCGTCATCCTTCAGCCAATCACGAACCCGCTCGGCCCAAGCGTTGTCGCCGCTGTTGTGGCTGATGAAGATCGCGCCCATCGCCGGGGTGGGGCCTGGCTATTTGGGCCCAGAGTAGGTTGTGGGGAGGGGACCAGAGGGATGGGGCCAGGGGCATGAGACCAGGGGGATGGATGGCGCTTGGGGAGCCCGGGCGACCACCTCACTCCACCCTCTGCCGAACCAGGCAACGCTCCAGCTCAGCGGCGCCGAAGCTGTTTGCTGAACCTTAATGCTGGGTGGCAAATCAGGGCTCCAAGCAGTGTTCGGCTGGCCCAGCCTGCGGGGCAGCGGCATTTGGAGCTGGAGCGGCTGTTGTTTCACCAATGGCAGCACTGGCGTGAGGAAGAAATCAGCCGAGAGGGCCTGCAGGCCATCACGACACCAATACGCCAGGCCATCGAGACAACACAACGGGAGGTAAGCGATTTGGGTTTCCTCCAAGGGGAGAAAACACCCTGGGCATCCACCATGCGCACCTGCCGCCAAATCCGCAAAGTGGCGCCAGCCCTTTGGACCGTCCTGAGGTAAAGACCACAAACAACGCCGCCGTAGACAACGTCTTCTCCGTAGAAATACGGCGGCTTAGACCGGCGGTGATCCATGGAAGACGGAGCGATGGCGTCCAATCCCAAAGATGTTCTCTTTGCCAAAGTCACCTTCTCACCGCAATGACGACCCTTAAACCGAGGGGACGAAAGGTGATGGCGTTTCTTGTTGAGGCATGGGAAACCAACTGGAAAGGTCTGCCCGCACCCAGCCTGGCTCCCCCCGCGCGACCGAACCCTTCTTGGTCTCGCACAACAGGCCTGAGGCCAATGGTGTTCAGATCATTCGGACATGGAGCCGCGAGGAAAATGCGCCGCCCAGGTGGTGATGCCCCAAGGACGGTTACAAAATTTTGGCCTTGCGGCCAAGATGGTGCAAATCAGTGAAAAACCATTGATGAAGTGTTCATAGGATGATGAAGTGTTCATAGGATAAAGTTTGAAGTCTGCAAAACTGGTGCTCCAGAGATGGCGATCAACATCTCGGCTCCGGACAGTTCAGCGTTGGTGTTCAGAGCGATGAAGGTTTTGCCTCCAGAGACAAAGCTACGTGCCTGGCCAGGCGCCGTGAAAACAGAAGAACCAATATAAGTAAACATCTCATCTGCGGCCGTACTTTCCACAGCATCAATCAATGCCAAATCGATAAGATCAAGCTGGGATGGGTTGAAATCTGTAATTAAATCAGCAGAAGCATTTGTTGCGCCGCTATCAACGATAAACGGGAAAGAGAAAACATCAGAGCCCTCACCGCCAGTCAGGCTGTCACTGCCAAGGCCACCCGTGATGACATTATTTCCAGCATTGCCCACAATATTGTTTGCAAAAAGGTTGCCAGTGGCATTTAGATTGGCTGCCCCCAATAGGGTGAGATTCTCAACGAAGGAGACGAGTGCATAGCTAATAGATGTGCGCACAAGGTCAGTACCAGAGGCTTGATACTCCACCACCACATCTCCTACATCATCAACGGTATAGGTGTCATTTCCTCCTCCACCAATCATGGTGTCGGCACCAGCACCCCCGCCAAGATTGTTCGTCCCGTTGTTGCCCGTCAGTCGATTATTCAGGCTGTTACCTTGGCCATCCAGCGCATCCGAAGGCTGCCCCAGCAGCAACAGATTTTCAATATATGCACCCAGAACAAAAGAGACAGAAGATTCTACCGTATCCGCACCAGATGCCTCCGCTTCCACAACAATATCAAGACTTGAATTAACAACATATCGATCATCGCCAGCTCCGCCTTCTGCCCGGTCGCCACCAAGACCTCCGTCCAACCAATCATTTCCATCACCTCCCAACAGAGTGTCATGACCATTGTTGCCAAAGAGCAGATCATCCCCTTCCAACCCAGACAAGGTGTTGTTGCCGTTGCTTCCGGTCATCAAGTTGGCGAGATCATTGCCAGTGCCGTCGCGATTGACATTATCATTTGAACCTATAAACAGACGCAGCTGATCCACATTAGCCATCAATGAATAGGCGGCCAATGTTGTTTCAACGCTGTCAACACCATCCGAGGCTGCTTCTATTACAATATCAGCTGCATTATCGACAATATAAACATCATCTCCACCGCCTCCAGCCATCGTGTCGGCACCACTGCCTCCATCCAAACGATTATCACCTAAATTACCCATAATACGATTATCACTACTGTTACCAGAGGCATTGATGTCCTCAGATCCCAACAGTTCAAGGTGCTCAAAGTTGCTGCCCAACGTGAAGCTGATGGATGCCCACACCATGTCAGTTCCAGCATTCGCCAACTCCCTGATCCAGTCACCAGGGCTATCTACGATATAGATATCATCACCAAGACCACCCTCCATCGAATCGTTACCAACACCTCCATTGAGGATGTTGTTGAGGGGGTTACCAGTCAGCCGATTATTAAGAACATTGCCCGTAGCGTTAAGCGCTGAACCAGTCAACACAAGGTTTTCAACTCTGGCCGCAAGTGTATAGGTGAGGGAAGCTTCTACCGTGTCAAGATCCGTGCCGATTTCAAGGATGACATCGCCATTGTCATCAACGCGATAAAGGTCGGAGCCCAATCCACCGACCATCGTGTCAGCTCCAGCTCCACCGTCAAGGGTGTCGTTACCGGCCTGGCCTTCCATCCGGTTGGCAGCGCTATTGCCAGTGATTCGATTCGCCGCGGCATTACCAAACCCGTTGATGGCGGCGGTGCCAAGGAGAGTGAGGTGCTCCAGGTCACTGGCCAGGAGATAGGTCATGGTCGAACGAACATGATCCACGCCTGACCCTGGATCTTCCACCACCACATCGCCTCCATCATCAACGGTGTACGTGTCATTTCCTCCTCCACCGGTCATGGTGTCGGCTCCAGCACCCCCGTCAAGATTGTTCACCCCGTTGTTGCCCGTCAGTCGATTGTTCAGACTGTTACCTTGACCATC
>JBKCVY010000163.1:0-4574 GCA_046317475.1 Cyanobacteriota bacterium
ATCAAAGCGATGCGTTTCAGGGATGGAGCCATCCGGCCGGGCACTGGGGCCCCGAAGGTCGCACGGCAGTATGGCGGCCCGCCTCCAGCGCCCATGCCCGCCCCCCCACCTTCAATCCAAGGGACCCCTGAGGGGAAGCCCGTGCTTCGCCTGGAACCGCTGGTGGAGGGCGTGTTGCGGAGGCGCTACAAGCGTTTCCTGGCGGACGTGGAGCTGGAGGGGGGGGAGGTGGTGACGGCCCATTGCCCCAACACGGGCCCGATGACGGGGGTGCTGTGGCCCGGCGGGCGGGTGCGGCTCCGCCATGCCCCCGCCCCCACCCGCAAATTGGATTGGACCTGGGAGCAGGCGGAGGTGCCGGGGGAGGCTGGTGGCCAGCCGGTCTGGGTGGGGGTGAACACCGCCCTACCCAACCAATTGGTGCGACGCACGATTGAGCGGGGCTACCTGGAACCCTGGCTGGGTCCCGTGGCGGGCGTGCGGGCCGAGGTGCCCTACGGCGAGGGTCGCCGCAGCCGGATTGACCTGCTGCTGCGGCCGGGCGCGGACGGGGCCGACCCGCGGCCGATCTACATGGAGGTGAAGAACACCACCTGGTGCCAGGGGGAGGTGGCGTTGTTCCCAGACACGGTGAGTGAACGGGGCCAAAAACACCTGGTGGAACTGATCGGTGTGCTGCCGGAGGCCCGGGCCGTGCTGGTGCCCTGCCTGAGCCGATCCGACGTGCGCCGCTTCGCCCCGGGCGACAGCGCCGACCCGCGCTACGGCGCCCTTTTTCGCCAGGCCCTGGACGCGGGGGTGGAGGTGCTGCCCTGTCGCTACCACTTCGAGGCGGATGGGGTGCGCTGGCTGGGGGTGGCCCCCGTGTCGCGCGAGCAACCCAACGGCGCGGCAACCATTGGAGCGTCAAGAGAAAAAGACATCCCATAGAGTCGTGCTGATTTGCCGTGAGCTCCCATGGATACCCACGCCTTCAAGCGTGCCCTCCATCACTCGGAGCGCTACAACCGCCGCGGCTTTGGCCTGGGCGAGGAGGTGGCCGGCAATTTGCGAACCGCCTATCAGAGTGATCTGGTGGCCCGCATCCGAGATAACGGCTACTCCTTGAGCGAGGGGCGGCTGACGGTGCGCCTGGCCGAGGCATTTGGCTTTTGCTGGGGCGTGGAAAGGGCGGTGGCGATGGCCTACGAAACGAGACGCTTTTACCCCAAGGAACGCATCTGGATTACCAATGAGATCATTCACAATCCATCCGTTAATCTTCATCTGCGAGAGATGAATGTAAATTTCATACCTGTTGACGGTGGAGTGAAGGATTTTTCTGATGTTGCCTGCGGAGATGTGGTGATTCTTCCGGCTTTTGGGGCAACGGTGCAAGAGATGCAGCTACTCAATGAGAGGGGCTGTCACATTGTTGACACCACTTGCCCCTGGGTTTCAAAGGTCTGGACGACGGTGGAGAAGCACAAAAAACATGCCATCACCTCCATCATTCACGGCAAGGTGAAACATGAGGAAACGCTGGCTACAAGCTCGTTCGCAGGCACCTATCTGGTGGTGCTGGACCTGGCGGAGGCGCAAGTGGTTTGCGACTACATCCTGGCCAGCGCCTCCGAAGACTCCCCATCCGCCGAGCGGCGAGCGGCCTTCATGGACCGTTTCGCCAAGGCCTGCTCGCCTGATTTCGACCCGGACCGGGACCTGATGCGGGTCGGCGTGGCCAACCAGACCACCATGTTGAAACGCGAGACCGAGGAAATCGGCCGTTTGTTTGAGCGCACCATGTTGCGCGTCCATGGCCCCAGCCGCCTGCCGGAGCATTTTGTGGCGTTCAACACGATCTGTGACGCCACCCAGGAGCGGCAGGACGCCATGTTTTCCCTCGTGGATGAACCCCTGGATCTCATTGTGGTGATTGGCGGTTACAACTCCTCCAACACCACCCATCTGCAGGAGATTGCCATCAGCCGGGGCATTCGTTCCTTCCACATCGACACCCCGGAGCGGATCGGACCGGGCAACCAAATCAGCCACAAACCCCTGGGGGGCGACCTGACGACGGAACGTCCCTTCCTACCGGAGGGGACGATTCGCGTTGGCATCACCTCCGGCGCCTCCACCCCCGACCGCGTGGTGGAGGATGTCATCCAGCGCCTGATCCAACTCACCCAAGACTGAGACCCCAGGGGTGGCGTTCCGTCCTAAGGTCCCCATCCCTAATCCTTTCCATCCCCAATCCGCTCGATCCCATTCGGCCCCAACATGTCACCGTCCCCCCAAGCGCCCCCTTCCCTCCACGCGCCACTGTCCTAGGAGCCCCGTTGCCCACGCCATCCCTGGTGTCCACCCCAACGATCGACAGCCCCCACGAGCCTGAGCGTTCGGAGATCGCGGTCTCCGTCCTGCGCCATGCCTATGGCCAGGATCCCCAGGTTTTTCGCTACGCCAGTGCCTTTTCCGACCTCATGGAGATGCGTGCTCCCGCGGGCGTGGTGGCGACCTATCTGGATGTGCACCAGGGCTGGTTTGAAAACTGTGCCAGCCCAATGGACGTTATGCCGTTGGGGGAGCGGGGATACGTGTTGAGCCTTGGACGCTTCGGGAACTTCGGGTTTGAGGTGGAGCCCCGGATTGGGCTGGAGCTGCTGCCCCGGGCTGATGGGGTGTATTCCATCATCACGGTGCCCGTGCCCTTAGGCGATCCCGCCCTGGCGGGGGTTTACGACGTTGACTTCAACGCCTCCCTGGAGCTGGATGAAGCTGGGCTCGACCACCGCGGTGAGCTCTCCCATGAGGATGTGGATCGCCTGATGGCCCATACGCTGGTGCGCTGGCAGTTGGACCTGTCCGTGTGGATTCGCTTGCCGTCCATGATCGCCCTCCTGCCTGACGGGTTGTTGCAGAGCAGCGGCGATCACCTGTTGCGGCAGATCGTCCGCCAGATTTCCCGTCGCCTCACCTGGAAGGTGCAGGAGGATTTCCACGCCCGCCATGGCATCCCCTGCCCACCCCGACGACGGGCGCGGTTTTAGGTCTAGGAGCTGGTGAGCAGCTTGTTCACGATCTGCATGCCCGTCACGGCCTGCCAGAGGAACAGGGTCATCATGGCCATGTTCAGCCCCACGTGCACCTTGCGGGCCACCAGGTTTCCCTGCTGCATCAGGGGGGAGAGGGCGGCGGCCAGGGCGATCAGGGAGGTCATCGCCAGACCCACCAGCAGGTGGGGACCCACGAACAATTTGCCATTGTTGAGGTAGGTGACGGCCATTCCGCCCACCGTGCCTAGCACCATCAACGCGAGCAACGCGCTGCCGAGCAGGTAGTGGCGACGGGCGAACTGACCCTTGATCAGGTCCTTGCGCTCCTCGGCGCTGGCTGTGCGGGTTTTCTTCGCCTTCAGACCCAGCACCATGGAATAGCCGGCCAGCCCCAGCAGGCCCCACATGAGCACGGGGTGGAGAAAGTTGAGATTGCGGGCCAGCTCCGGGGAGATCAGATCCGTCATGGCAGGGGGACAGGGGTTGAGGGGAAGCTACATCGCGAGCGGGTCAGTGCAGGAAGTGGCGGCGCCCCGTGATCAGCATGGCCATGGCGTGGGCGTCACAGGCGGCGACGCTCTCCTCGTCGCGCAGGCTGCCGCCGGGCTGGATCACGGCTCGGATGCCGTAGGAGGCGGCCAGGCGGATGGTGTCCGCAAAGGGGAAGAAACCATCGCTGGCGAGCACGGCGCCCCGGGCCGCGTCTCCCGCGGCCTCCAGGGCCAACTTGGCGGAACCCACCCGGTTGGTCTGGCCGGCACCGATGCCCAGGGTTTGTCCAGCGGAGGCCACCACAATGGCGTTGGAGCGCACATGGCGCACCACCTTCCAGGCAAAGCGCAGATCCAGCCACTCCCGCTCGCTGGGCTCCAGCTGGCTGGCCACCCGCCAGGTTTCCGGCTCGCACGCCAGATCGTCCGCCTCCTGGGCGAGCACTCCCCCCAGGAGGGAGCGAAGCTGCCGGCGGGGAGCCGCCTCCACCGCGTCACCGCCAAGTTCCAGCACCCGCAGGTTGGGTTTGCTCGCCAGCCTTGCGCAGGCCTCCGCGCTGTAGGCAGGGGCCACCACACATTCCAAGAAGAGACTGGTCAGGGCCTCCGCGCAGGCGGCGTCGACGGGCCTGTTGAGGGCCACGATGCCACCAAAGGCCGAGACCCCATCCGCCTCCAGGGCACGCCGCAACGCCTCGTCCGCCGTGGCCCCGATGGCGACACCGCAGGGGGTGGTGTGTTTGATCACCACGGCCGCCGCCGTGGGCGGCGGGAGGGGACGGTCGCCGTAGCCAAACTCCCGCACCGTCGCCAAGGCCGCCTCCAGATCCATGAGGTTGTTGAAGCTGAGCTCCTTGCCTTGCCGTTGGCGGGCTGCCCCCCACCCCACCGAGGCGGAGCCGTACCAGGTGGCGGGCTGGTGGGGATTTTCCCCGTAGCGCAGCTGTTGGCGGGTCGGCAGGTCGAGCTTGAGGACCTCGGGCTGGCTGGGGGGATCGGCCCCGGCGGCCGCGGCGGGATCCTCCTGGGCCAGGCGTCCGGCCCA
>JBKCVY010000164.1:0-2519 GCA_046317475.1 Cyanobacteriota bacterium
GTCCACGGCCTTCACCGGCGATGCCCTGCTGGTGCGCGGCTGCGGCCGTTCCGATTTCCAGCAGGGCAACGCCCACACCCTCTGGACCTCCATCACCCAGCGGATTCTCACCCTCCCCGACCATTGCCAGCTCTATCCAGGCCATGACTACACGGGCCGGGGCGCCACCTCGGTCGCGGAAGAAAAGGCCTTCAATGCCCGCTTGGGCGGCACCGCCACGGAACGGGACTTTGTCGGCCACATGGAGGCGATGAAGCTGCCCCATCCCCGCAAGATCGCCGAGGCCCTGCCGGCCAACCTGCGTTCCGGCAAGCCCCGGGTTGCCCCCGCACCGCCCAGCTGGGCGCCGCTGGAGCGCAGCTATGCGGGCCTGCCTGAGCTGACGCCGGCCTGGGTGGCCGCCCACCGCGAGGCCCTCACCCTGCTGGATGTGCGCTCCGTTGAGGAGGTCGCCGGCCCGGATGGCCGGGTGGCCGGCAGCCTGTTGATCCCCCTGCCGGAGCTGGATGGTCGGCTGGAGGAGGTGCCGGATGACAAGCCCGTGGTGGTGCTCTGCCATTCCGGCAGCCGCTCCGCCCTGGCCACCCAGCGGTTGCTCAAGGCCGGTCGCCAACAGGTGGCCAACCTGCGCGGCGGCCTGAGCCGTTGGGCGGCGGAGGGCTACCCCCTGGAACGAGACCCGAACGGTTGAGGTGCGGAGCCCATCCCCGCCCCTCCCGGGCCCCCGTCCCATCCCAACCAACCCCCACCATGACCCAACTTCAAATCCCGCACCTCAGCGCCCGCGACCTGGCCGATCAGCTGGCCCAGGGGCGGGTCACGGTGATCGATGTGCGTGAGCCGATGGAATACGCCAGCGGCCACATCGCCGGCAGCCGCAACGTGCCGCTGGGTCGCCTTGGCGACACCCCCCTGCCCCCGGGCCCCCTGCCCCTGATGCGCCAGGTGCAGATCGTGGCGGGGTCCCTGGTGCTGCTGGGTTTGGCGCTGAGCCAAGCAGTGGCGCCCGCCTGGATCCTGCTCACCTGGTTCGTGGGGGCGGGACTGGTGTTCGCGGGCGTGAGCGGCTTCTGCGGCCTGGCCCGCCTGCTGGCGCTGCTGCCCTGGAATCGGGTGGAGGGGTGATGGCCGCCACCAGCCTGGCGCTGCTCACCGGTGGTGGGGCGCTGATCGGCTTCTTGCTTTCCGTGATCGGCTTCTTGCTTTCCGTGCTCGGGGCCGGCGGGTCCATCCTGCCCCTGTTGGTGAGTGGCGCGGTTGGGGCGTTGGTGGGGCAGGCGCTGGCCCCCCACCTCAGCGAGCGGCGTCTGCGCCAGGGCTTTGCCCTGTTGCTGGTGGGCTCGGCCCTGCTCACGGGTGGTGAGGCCTTGCGGCTGAGGCCAGCGGTTGGGACAGACGGCGGGGACGGGGTGCCCGGGACGCCCACGGCGGCAACCGTCGCACCTAAGTCGGAGTGAGTATGAGTTAGGCTGGTTGCCTTCGATCCCTCCCGCCATGGCATTCCTGAACCGCGTCCCCCAGGTCACCTTCAAAACCCGCGTTCGCGACGCCTCCGTCCCGGGGTCCAACCCTTTCCGCTGGCAAGACCTCAGCAGCGATGAAATTTTTCGGGGCAAGAAGGTGGTGCTCTTCGCCTTGCCCGGCGCCTTCACGCCCACCTGCTCCTCCAACCACCTGCCCCGTTACGAGGAGCTGCACGGCGAGTTCCAGGCCCTGGGGGTGGATCAAATCATCTGCCTCTCGGTGAACGATGCCTTCGTGATGTTCCAGTGGGGCAAAGCGGTTGGCGCCAACCATGTGTTTTTGCTGCCGGATGGCAATGGTGAATTCACCCGCAAGATGGGGATGCTCGTCGACAAATCGAATCTCGGCTTTGGCATGCGCTCCTGGCGCTATTCGATGCTGGTCAATGACGGCCAGATCGAAGCGATGTTCGTCGAGCCCGACTTCGATGACAACTGTCCCGTCGATCCCTTCGAGGTTTCCGATGCCGA
Organism: Cyanobacteriota bacterium; assembly: GCA_046317475.1. GTDB lineage: Bacteria > Cyanobacteriota > Cyanobacteriia > PCC-6307 > Cyanobiaceae > Cyanobium. The sequence continues at coordinate 1,995 of JBKCVY010000164.1, forward strand.
CACGATGCTGGCCCATCTCAAGGGGCAACAGCCCAGCGGCGTGAGCCAGCCGGTGCGCGCCTTCGAGGGCTGATCCCGCCCCAACGCAAGATGGGACGGCCCCCATTCACCGATCCGCCCTCCTCTTCCCTCCCCTTCTCTTCCCTCTCCCCCGAGCCAGCCCTGCCGCCATGAGCAACCGCTACGACCTGATTGTCCTGGGCGCCGGCTCCGGCGGCCTCGCCGCCGCCAAGCGGGCCGCCGCCTATGGCGCCAAGGTGGCCATCGTCGAGGGGGATCGGGTGGGGGGCACCTGCGTGATCCGCGGTTGCGTGCCGAAAAAACTGCTGGTGTACGGCTCGGCCTACCGCCACCTGTTGGCGGATGCGCCCAGCTATGGCTGGGACTTGGGTGAGGCGCGGCCCGATCCCAGCCGCCTGCTCGCCAACGTGCGGGCCGAGGTGGATCGGCTCAACATGTTGCACCTCGGCTTTCTCGAGAAGGCTGGTGTGGAGCTGGCGCGGGGCTGGGGCCGCTTTCTGGGGC
>JBKCVY010000165.1:0-9976 GCA_046317475.1 Cyanobacteriota bacterium
GGCCTATGGTGAAGAGGGTGATGACGAACTCATTGGTGGTCGTGATCATGGCCAGGTCTTCCTCGATGGGGGGCAAGGGAATGATCGACTGGATCTTGGCGTCGCTGGAGGCGATGCGTTTGGCGGGGCGGGTGATGATCACATCCTTGGCCTTCGCACCGCTGACACGCGTTTTCTCCTCGCAGGTGCAGGCGATGATCGTATTGAACTCCAGGACGTGGGTGCCGCCCGGGTGGTGGCCTACGGAGAGGATGATGACGACAGTTTGCAGGCCATCCTTGCTGATGCCAATGCTGAGATATCGCTGACATTCAAAGGTGGCCGGGGCGATGATCGTTTGTCCGTGATTGGTTTCCATGCCGGCTATCTCGAACTCGATGGTGGGGGCGGTTTGGATTCCTTGGTGGGAAGCTCAGGCAACGATGAGCTTGGGGATGGTGATGGTGAATATGAAGATGCCCTCTTCAATCCCCTGAATGGCCATTGGTATCGCTTTTTCGACTCATCGATGTCCTGGGATGAGGCCCAGGCTGCCGCTGCCATCCGCGTCGGTGCTCGCCAGGGCTATTTAGCGACCATCACCAGTGCCGAAGAACAAGACTTTCTGACGTCAACTTTTGACTTTTCCTTCATCTGGATCGGTGCCTCGGATGCAGAGGAGGAGGGCAGCTGGCGATGGTTGGGTGGGCCAGAGGCGGGCAGTGTCTTTTATGTCCAAGATCAGGAGTCCCAGCCGGGCTATTCAAACTGGGATGGGAATCAACCCTATGAGCCATCCTGGGGTGGTCCTGACTACAGTCATGACTATGCATATATCTACCGGTCTCTTCCCTCTTTGTCCAGCTGGTTTAGTGCGCATCGTCAGATCTACTTTGATGGCGCCATCGTGGAATATGGCGGTAGCGTAGGTGATGCCAGCGGACCATTCCTCCAATCAGGTGACACGCTCCTGGGGGGAGAAGGAGATGATGTCATTAACAGCCGGGGAGATACGGACCGTGTCGATGGCGGTGATGGCCAAGATCTCTTGCGTCTGAATTTCTCCCGTTTGGTCACGGATGTGACGCTGTCGTTAGCGGATCCCTCCATCGCCCAGGTGTTCCAAGGGGGTGGTTCGCTTGTGAACGTGGAGAGAATCGATCTGAACAGCGGCGGCGGCAATGACCATCTTGTCGGAGGTGATGGTGCGGACACGTTGCGAGGCGGTGCTGGTGATGACCTCATCGATGGCGGCTTGGGTATCGACGAGATGTGGGGAGGCCCTGGCGCCGATCGGTTCCGTTTCTCGGCAGTCCCGGATTCCCGTGCATCTGATCTCATCTTCGATTTCTCTTCCACGGAGGGTGATCAATTCCATCTTCTGGCTGCGGTGTTTGCCGATCTGGGCTCCCTGGGCTCCCTGGCGGAGGACCGTTTCATGCTTGGTCCAGTCGCGACGCACCCGAACCATCGGATTTTGTATGTCTCCTCGCAAGGTCAGCTTCTCTACGACTCGGATGGTGACGCGTCACTGGCACCTGTCCCGTTTGCGCATGTTCCGCAGGGGCTTTCCCTCTCCTCCAGCCAGTTTCTTGTGGTGTGAGATCAGCCGGTGCATGGTGTTAACTCTGTGGACGGGACATGGACATCCAGACAACACCCAGACCACCCGCATGCTGATCGCGTGCTGGTCAGGAGGGAGGGGAAGATGCTCGCATGTAAGCATCACAGTGTGATCTCGGATTGATCTGGGAGAATCGGGCTTGTCCTGCCCTGCATAATTCCGATCAGTTGGTTGATTATCTCCTGGCGTGGTGTTTGTTTAGGCTCCACTCCACTCCACTCCACTCCTGTCCTCTTCTAAGGTCCGTTCACCTCATTGGTGCTAGAGACTAGATCACCTTCGTTTTCACCCAAACTGTTGGTCCAATGGTTACGTGTACTTTCTTGATCGGAACGCGATTCTCTCCAGGTGGTGATTGCCACATCTCTGGTCCCCCGTGTGGCGTTCCCGCTCAAGGCAAATGAAGATCCCAATCCCACACGCCAGCATTTCCATCGCCAGTTGGATCAATTTGTTTGCCCCACCCCCGTCCCCGCCCTCGTGCAGAGGACTTCGACTGGGATGGATTTCTTTCCTACCGCTCCCTGGATCGTTGCTGGACCATCGCTCTCTATGATGCGCTGAGGTAATGTGGCTATCAGGTGTACCTCAATCCGTTTGTGTTGCTGGTAGGGCAAGGTCTTATTTCTCGGCTGGGCGATAGACTAACGGAGGCCTTCAGTAGCGTGTTGACTTAATCTATGCTGACCAGCGATTCAGAATGGGTCATGGTCAAGAACAACGCCCTGGGTGCCCGGCAGAACATTGCCTACCTGAATCCATTTTTCCTTTTTCTTTGTGGTGGCCTCCCTGGATGGGCAGAAGTCTCCGGGATGAAGGGGAGGCGAGCTCTTTCTGGATTCGTCCGACTATGCCGACGGACCTACGGTAGTGGAGTTGGTGACGTTCATCGCCGGCCTGCACGGCTAGGTACCACGGGCGGAAGCGGTGCGACTGGCGACGGATGACGACACGGCATTGAAGGAGGAACCGGCTGATCTACACGCTTTGGCCCCAGCCGGTCTTTATGACGAGATAGTCGCTAACGTTCGAGAAGAGGGTTCCGCTTACACCGCGACAGGCCAGCTGACCACGCTGGCGATGGAGTGGTTAATGCGTGAAAAGCAATAGGCCCCCAGGTGATCCTGTTAATGCCGGTTAGGCCCTCGAGGTGCCATTCAACAGCTTCCCCGCTTCGGTTCATTGGCCTCAGTTGCGGGGCCTATTGCTGCGCCGCGCAGGCCAGCTGCAGCAGGCCCAATACGAACTCATCAAACAACTGGATGACAGCCAGCGGGAGATGTCGCTGCCTGCCGCGATGCGCTGGAGCAATCCCAACTTCTCTATCGCGAGGGCTTCACCATGGCGTCGTCAGATCCCTCCACCAGCAGCAACGTCGTGTCCAAGTCCACGCTGCTGCGCTTCTTGGCGACCGCGAAGGATTTTGGCGGTCAGATGCACGTGCGCCTCAAGGAGCAGGAGCTGGCCCGGGCGGATGCCCCTGCCAGCGATGACTGGGAGCGGGTGACCGAGCAAGGCGAGAGCGAAAACTGATCCGAGACCAACAGCGGTCCTTTGACAGGCCAATGGTGGACCTTGCGGTGCCGTCTATGGGGTGGACTGGGCGCGGGGAAGGGGGCTTGGGCGGCCAGCGTCATCGATGGGTGGTGGCTTCCTATCCCGGTCCTTCCCTGCCTAATCTGCGGGTGATTAGCCTGAGGTCCCCATCAGTCGCCGCCGCGCCGACAACTCAGGGCAGAAGGCTGCACGCGCCAACGCTGGTCAGGCCGGCGTGGGTTTCGGTGGGGCGAGCTCCGCCGGGACGGGCCCCGCCGGCCCAACCCCGGAAACCCGCGAGCGGGGCACGGCGTCCCCCAGCTTGGAGCAGCAGCTGGTGGAGAAGCTGCGTCGCGTTGAAGCCCTGCATGCCAGGCCCGGCAGTGAGGGGGAGCGGCAGGCGGCCGAGCGGGCCCGTGAGCGCATCCAGGCCCGCTTGAAGGAGCTGGAGGCGGAGGAGCCACCGGTTGAGTTTCGGTTTTCCCTTGCGGATCAGTGGTCACGCCACCTGTTCGTGGCCTTGCTGCGACGCTACGGCATCTGCCCTTACCGCTATCGGGGGCAACGCCGCACCACCGTGATGGCACGCCTGAGCCGGGGTTTCGTGCATGACACCCTCTGGCCCGAATACCTGGAGCTGCAGCGCACCTTGGCGTCCTACTTCGATGCCCTCACGGACCGGGTGATCGAGCAGGCGCTGGAGGTGAAGGCCGGCGAGGCGGAGGAGCGGAGCGAGGCCGTGCCCCAGCTCCGGCCGATAGACCATCAAGGTTCAATCCTGTAGTGGGGGACATGCGGCCGAGCTGATGTCCACTGCTCGGCGCCGATGGGGGGCAACTCCGACGTGTTCTCCACCAGCAGATTGTCGAGGTCTGCCCCCTTGGTGCGACCTGGTCGTCGGCCGTTGGCCCCAAGCCGGTTGATGACTGAGGTTGTGTCTGTGGAGGAATCTGTCCCCAGTTGTCACCGACGAGTAACATGCGCCATCAGGCTTTGCGGCTCCCAGCCCCGGTCTGACAGGGGTCTGTCCGATGCTGAGTCCGGCGGTGTGTACATCAGGACTCTCGCGTGAGGATTCCGCTTCTCCCTCGGCTGCAGGGCCGGGGTCATGCGAATGGTCAAGGTGACTTGACCCACTAGGTTCCTAACCGCAGGTGGATTGATCATCAGGTTGAAGTGAAATTATCTTGGAGACTCCGCAGCTTGATGGAGGTTGCGGAAGATCTAGAAGATGGTGCCCCATTCGCCTCAAGAACTTGACGCATTCTGCAACGTCTGCCTCGGAATTGACTGGATCTCAGCCGCGGCTTCTCCGTGCCAGTCGGCGCGGAGCCTGTATCAAAACTCATTGACTATTCACTTCGTCGCTAACCTCCGTAGCTTGCGACTAACCCCTTCAATGGCCTCCAATTCTGGATCAAATCGCTGCGTAGCCTTTATGGCCTCTTGAGCTTAACGTGTTCCTTATTTCTCCCACTGCTCGCTCCGCCATCAGCCGATGAAACGCACTGGTGAGATGGCCCCAAGCATCCCACCAGAGAAAGCCGTGCGCATTCAAAACGCCGCTCTCCAGCGCGGGCTGCCCAACGTCGCGAAAGCCCCAGGCCTCCGGTGCGGCATGCACCTCCCGCACCAGGCCATGGACATCCGGTTGGAGCACCACCACTTCACGCCGCGCCGCCAGCTCCTCCAGCCCCCGCCGCAAGGCATCGTTTTGCCGTTGGATCAACCTGTTGAGTTCCCTCCGTTGCGGCTCCCCCAGCCCCGGCAGTGCAATCGGGCTCAGACCCCACGGCAGCTCGTTGGGCACCAGGAAGTGACGCAGGCCCTGATCCGCCAGGGCCTCCACGGCCGTGAGCAGATGCTGGTTGACCGCGTCGCCAATGGCGGGGGAAAGGGGGGCGTCGAGGTAGTCGTTCGCGCCGGCGCGGAGCACCACCAGAGTGGGGGGATGCTCCAGGCCGGAATCGGCCAGCCCATCCTCTTCTCTGTCCACTGACCTTCCGAGCCAATCCTCCCCGCGGCTCTCCAGAACCCCTGCCACCTGGCGCAGCAGGTTGGGCATTCCCTTGGGTGAGGCGCCCCACCCCGAGCGGGCCCCGCCATGGGCATGGTTGTGGCCCCCAGCAGTGGAAGGGGTCGGAGTCGGCAGCGCCAGACGCGCTGCCAGGTGGTCCACCCAGAGGGGACCATCGCAACGGCGGTCAGCCCAGTGGGGTGGGCAGGGGAAGGCGCGGTCACCCAGCCTTGCTCTTGCGTTGCCCCCATCGCTCAGGCTGTCGCCAAAAATCAGCAGCTCGCGGATCACTGCGAATTCGAGGAGCTGGTGGCGGTGGGCGGCCAGGCCATGACCGTTGCCCTCACCGGTGTGGCCCAGCCCTTCGCGCTGGGTGCGGCGGGCCTCCAGTGGCTGTTCGCCGTGCCGCTTCTGCCCGCCATCTTTGCTGGCTCCGCGATGACCATCACCAGCATCGCATCACCGCCAGCGTGCTCGGCGAGCTGACGATGTTGCGGAGCCGCGAGGGCCAGCTGGTGATTGGCGCCGCCGTGCTCGATGACATCCTCGGCATCGTCATCCTGGCCGTGGTGGCGGCCTTGGCGATGGGGGAGGGCCTCTCGGCGGAGCCCATCCTTCAGCTCGTCGGCTCCGCCTGGGTGTTCGTGGTGGTGGCTCTGGTGCTCAGCCCCACCGCCGCCCCCGCCTTTGGCGGGCTGCTCGACCAGCTGCGGGCTCCGGGGGTGGTGGTGGCGGCCTTCATGGTGCTGTCGCTGGCTTGCTTCACGGCCCAGGCCTTTGGCCTGGAGGCCGCCCTGGGCGCCTTCGACGGCGGGCTGGTTCTCCGCTCCTCCAAGCATCGGCACGCCATCAAAGAGGCTGTCCAGCCGCTGGTGGCGCATTTTGCCACCGTCTTCTTCGCGCTCATTGGCAGTGGCCTCAAGCTGGCCTTGCTCAACCCCTTCAACCCCGCCAACCGTGCCGGGCTGGTGATGGCCGCTTTCGATGGGGCCTGGACACTTGGCTGGGGTGCCTTACCATCAGCCCCTTGCTGAGGCGACTACGGGGATGGATCGGTGGCGATGAGTCCCCCGGGATTGAGGCGTTCATTTTCCCTGCGCTGGCGCGCCCCCCTGGTTGCCACGGTTGCGACCCTGCCCTGGCTCACAGCCTGTCAGGGGACGCCGGAGGCCCCGGCCCGGCCACCCCTTCCCGTGCAAACGGAGGAGGCGCGGCCCGCCCCCTTCGCGGACATGGTGGACACGGTGAGCACCCTGGAGGCCCTTGGGGAGGTGCAATTGGCCACCCAGGCCGGGGGACGCATCCAAACCCTGCTCGTGCAACAGGGCGATGCGGTACGAAAGGGCCAGCTGTTGATGGTGCTCGACCAAACCCAGGCCCGGGCGGAGGTGGCCCGATTGCAGGCGGAAACGGAAACCAAGCGCCTCAATTTCCTGCGCTACGACTATCTCGTCAAACAGGGTGCCGCTAGCGCCATCCAGCGCGATCAATTCCGTCAGGACTATATTTCCTCCCGCATGAATCTGGTGGCCCGCACCGCCGATTTGGGTTTCCGCGACCTGAAGGCACCCATCGATGGCATCGTGGGGGATGTGCAAGTGAAAGTGGGGGATGTGATCTCGGCCGGGGCTCCCTTCACCCGCATCATTCGCAACGACATCCTCGTGGCCCGGGTGGATGTGCCAGCCGTGTATTCCAGCCGGCTCCGGCCCGGCCTGCCCGTGGTGCTCATGGACCCCGCCACCAACCAACCCATGGCCCGCAGCGTGGTGCGCTCCCTCGATCCCGCCGTGGTGGCCGGCACCCAATCCCTTCTCGCCAAGGCCGACTTCCCCAATCCCACTGGCGTGCTGCGCAACGGCCTTCGCACCCGCACCCGCCTCATCCTCGACCAGCGCACCGAGCTCTCCGTTCCCTTCTCCGCTGTCACCCAGATTTCCGGCCAGCGATTTGTCTTCGTGGTGGGTGGTTTGGCGGAGCTGGAACAGCGGCCGGGGCAGGCTCAGTTGGAGCCGCTGCGCAAGCTGCCACCCCCCACCCGCTTCGCCCTCCAAACCCCCGTCGAGCTGGGCCCCCTGCAGAACAACCGCTATCCCGTGCGCCGCGGCCTGCAACCCGGCCAAGCGGTGATCACCTCCAACCTGATCAACCTCCGGCATGGCCTGCCGGTGAAGGTCAACTAGCCGAGACGGTCCGGGAAACCATGTCGCTTTCTGACACCTTCATCACGCGACCGGTGCTCACCACGGTCTGCAGCCTGCTGATCGTGATGGCTGGGCTGATCGCCATTCCGATCCTGCCGATCGAAAAGCTGCCCGACATCGCCCCGCCCACCGTGCAGGTCACCTCCCGCTACACCGGGGCGGACGCGGTGAGCGTGGAACAGGGCGTCACCAGCGTGTTGGAGCAGCAGATCAACGGGGTGGAGAACATGGACTACATCTCCTCCACGAGCACGGCGGACGGCACCAGTGCCATCAAGGTGAGCTTCACCAGCGGCAGCGATGGCGACATCAACCAAGTGAACGTGCAGAACCGGGTGGCCCTGGCCCAGCCCAGCCTGCCGGAGGAGGTGCGGCAATCGGGCATCACCGTGAATCAGGCTTCCAACTCCATTCTTCTGGTTTATAACTTTACCAGTGAAGATCCGGCAAGCCCTTACAGCGTAGAAGCCATCAGCGGCCTGTTGGATCAAAATCTCACCGATGCCATCCGGCGCGTGCCCGGGGTGGGGGATCTCCAGTATTTCGGCCAACGGCAGTTGGCGTTTCGGCTCTGGCTGGATCCGATTCGCCTCGCCGCCAACAAGCTCACCGCCGCCGACGTGGTGCAGGCCCTGCGCAGTCAAAACCGTCTCGTCCCGGTCGGCCAGGTGGGTGGCGCCCCCTCGCCCCCGGGCCAGCAGTACACCCTCACGGTGACCCTGCAGGGCCGCCTGCGCCGCACGGAGGATTTTGAAAACCTCATCCTTCGCGCCACGGCCGATGGGGGCGTGGTGCGCCTGCGGGATGTGGGCCGGGTGAGCCTGGGGGGGGAGAGCTTTGCGGTGGAGGCCACCGATCTCAACGGCGTGCCTTCGGTGGGCCTGGCGATCTACCAGCTGAGCGGCAGCAATGCCTTGCAGGTGTCGGAGGGGGTGGCGGCGGTGCTGGAGGAGTTCACCGCCACGATGCCGGTGGGGATGGTGATGCAGAAGATCTACGACAACACCGATTTTGTGCGCGCCTCGATCGATGGGGTGAGTTCGGCCCTGCGGGATGCCGTGATTCTGGTGGTGCTGGTTCTGTTCCTGTTTCTGCAGGATTGGAAGGCCACCTTGGTGCCGGCGATTGCGATCCCGGTGGCGCTGGTGGGCACGTTTGTGGGGGTGAAGATCTTCGGCTTCACCCTCAACCAGCTCACCCTCTTTGGCCTGGTGCTGGCCACGGGGCTGGTGGTGGATGATGCGATCACGATCATCGAGAACACCGCCACCAAGAAGGCCGCGGGCCTGGGGGCGCTGGCGGCGGCCAAGGCCACGATGAATGAGCTGTTCGGCGCAGTGATTGCCACCACCTTGGTGCTGTTTGCGGTGTTCGTGCCGGTGTTGTTTTTCCCCGGCGCCACCGGCACCATCTACCGCCAGTTCGCCGCCACGATCCTGTTTGCGATCGCGATTTCCACCTTCAACGCCCTTACCTTCTCGCCGATGCTCTCGGCGCTGCTACTCGCCTGGCAGAGCGATCCGCCCGGGCGGCGCACCTATGCGATCGCCGGCGGGGCGGTGGGGTTTGTCTATGGGCTGCTCGCGGCCGGGGAGGCGGGGGTGCTGCCGGCGTTGGCGGCCCTGGCGGCGGGGGCGCTGCTGGGGTTCGTGGCGGGGCTGCTCACCGGCCTGCCCCTGCGGCTGCCCTTCAGCGTGGCGGCTGCGGCGGTGGGCCTGGTGTTCGGCGGTGTGGCCCAGCCGCTGGTGGTTCTGGCCTTTCTGGCCGCCGGCGCGCTGTTCGGCTGGGCCACGCCCTGGCTGTTCCGGGGCTTCAACCACCTCTATGGCCGGGCGGAGGGGGCCTACCACCGCAGCCTGCAGTGGGTGCTCTCCCGCCGCCGCCTGATCATGGCCGCCCTGCTCGGCGGCATCGCGCTCACGGCCGTAGCGTTCCAGGCCATCCCCTCCGGCTTCGTGCCGGTGGAAGACCAGGGCTACGCCATCGGCATCGTGCAGGCGCCCGAGGGCAGCTCCCTGGAGACCGTGCAACGGGTGAACCAGCGGGCGGCGGCGATCCTGCGGGAGGAGCCGAGCATCCAGGCCGCGGCGTTGTTCGGCGGCGCCAGCCTGGCCGGCAGTGCACCGAACCGGGGCCTGTTCTTCTTCGGCACCAGCAACTGGAGCGAGCGCAGCGGGGCCGATCAATCGGTGGGCGCGATCGTGGAGCGTCTCAACCGCCGGTTTGCCGCGATTGAGGAGGCGCGCATTCTGGTGATCGAGCCGCCGGCGAGCCCGGGCTACGGCACCAGCGGCGGCTTTGAGTTCCAGTTGCTCAATCGCAGCGGTGGCGCCCTCTCCGAGGGGGCGTTCTTCGAGGCGGCCCAGCGGCTGGTGGCCAGCGCCAACGGCAGCGGCCTGTTTGATCGGGTGTTCACCCAGTTCTCGCCGGAGGCGCCGCAGCTGCAGATCCTGGTGGATCGGGATCGCATGGCGGCGCTGGGCGTTGATTTCCAGAGCGCGATGCAGGCGTTCAGTTTCAACATCGGCTCGTTCTATGTGAACGACACCTTTGAAGCGGGCCGGGTGCGCAAGGTGTTTGTGCAGGCCGATGGCGCCTTCCGGGCCAACCCCGATC
>JBKCVY010000166.1:0-8140 GCA_046317475.1 Cyanobacteriota bacterium
CACCATTTGTGCAAGTCCAGCAGCAGCTGGGGGCGCACCCGCTTCCGCAGGCCCAGCAGGATGCCCTTCAACACCGAGCGACCGGTGGCCTCCAGGACCGGTGGGGGCACCAGCTTCAGCAGGGGGGGTTGGCTCACGCTCACCGCCAGGGTGGCCTCCCCTACCAAGCCCTGGTCTGACGGCTGCAGCCAGGAGTTCAGGCCCAATCGGAAGTCATCCACCAACCCCAGCCCCTCCAGTTGGCAGTCCACCGCTTCCAACTCCAAGCGATTGTCCCGATGGTGGGTTTGCAGTTCCACGATCGGTTGAATCTGCAGCTGAAACACCTGCACCCGGGTCACGCGGTACCGGTAATGGCCCGGACCCAGGCACACCAGATGGGCGGGATCCAGCAGGGAGGCCACTACCCGTTGCTCATCCCTCAAATAGTCCGGCAAGTGGTTCCGGCACTCCTGAATGGGAAGGGTGAGCTGCTGGCGGGCGCTGAAGGCCAGGGGCATGGCCGAGGGAAGCCGGCAGGCCATGATCCTATCGATCCCCCCCGACCCCACCATGCGTCTTGCCTATTTGGGTCCCGCCGGCACCTATGGAGAGCAGGCCGCCAAACAACTGGCGACGCTGGAGGGATTCGAAGCGGAGCTGGTGCCCCAGCAGGGGATTCGCGCTGTGATCCAGGCCCTTGCCGCCAGCACCTGCGAGGCCGCGGTCGTGCCGGTGGAGAACTCGGTGGAAGGGGGCGTCAGCACCTGCATGGATGCGCTGTGGGAGCACCCGGAGCTGGCGATCCGGCGGGCGCTGGTGCTGCCGATCCGCCATGCGCTCCTCGGCAGCGGCCCCCTGGAGGGCCTCAGCGAGGTCCTTTCCCATCCCCAAGCCCTTGCGCAATGCGGGCTGTGGCTGGGGGCCCACCTGCCCACCGCCCTGCAACTGCCCACCAGTTCCACGGCGGAGGCGGCCCGCCTGGTGAAAGGCAGCCGTTTTCGCGCCGCCATTGCCTCCCGGGAGGCCGCCGCCGAGCATGGCCTCAACGTGCTCGCCTATCCCATCAATGACGTGCCGGGCAACTGCACCCGCTTTCTGCTGCTGCGCCACAGCCCGCGGGAGGGCACGGGGCCGTTGGCCAGCCTGGCCTTTTCCCTGCGCTCCAACCAACCGGGGGCGTTGCTGCAGGCCCTGGTCTGCTTTGCCGCCCATGGGTTGAACATGAGCCGCATCGAATCGAGGCCCTCTAAGCGGGAGATGGGGGAATACATCTTTTTTGTCGATTTAGCGCTGCCAGCCAACGGCTCCGAACCCTTGCGCCAGGCCTTGGATCAGCTTCGTCCGCTCTGTGAGCACCTGGCCCTGTTTGGCACCTATCCCCTGGATACCCTGGTCCTCGATAGCGACGCGGATCAGCCCTGACTTCGTCCGGCCCACCCAAGCCCGGACAGCGCCCGGTTGGGACGCGGGCCCGAAGGAACGGAGAAGGGACCCGAACCCAGGGAGCGTCTACGGCAACGTGGGCGGTGTTGCAGACAGGGGGGATCGCCTCAGGGTTGGGGGGGATCCAGGAGGAGGGCGGCAGGGTGAGCTTTGCGGCCGCGAAAGACGCCGAATTGCATCAAGCCATGGCGAAAGGCCCAATCCATCAGCAGCAGGGTGGGGGTTTCCCGAAGTCCCTGGAGCACGGCACCGGGGCCAAGGGAGAGGACGGCGAGGGGTCGCCGCGCCCCCTCCAGAATCGAATCTCGCCAGGAGGGCACCGTGGCCGCCGTCCAATCCGCGGTGGCGAGTGCCAGGCCATCCCGCCAGGGACTGGCGCGAAAGTTGGCGGAGAGCGAGGCGATGCTGGCGAATTCGGGATGGGCCCATTGCTCCAGGAGCTGGCGCATCACCCACCCTTCCAAGGGAGTGCAGGGCCCGTCGGCCGGATCCCGCCGGTTCCAGTCGGCCACCGCCACGCGCCCTCCGGGCTTCAAGACCCGCAGCAGCTCATCCACGTAGCGCTGCTTGTCGGGCATGTGGGGGGAGGCTTCCACACTCCAGACGGCATCGAAACTCCGTTCGGGGAGGGCGAGGTCCAGCGCGTCCATCACCGCGAAGCGGCAGCGGGCGGCCAGGGACGGAGAGGTGAGCGCCCGGGCCCGGGCGATTTGCGCCGGGCTGATACTGATCGCCAACACATCCAACCCGTAATCCCGGGCGAGGATGCGGGCGCTGCCGCCGATGCCACAGCCCACATCCAAGACGGTGCTGCCCGGCGGGAGCTGGTCGAGGCCGCTCCAGCGGACGAGCTCGTGGACAAAATCAATTTTGGCCTGGCGAAAATCGCGGGAGCGGGGAGGGGTGCCGTAGTGACCAAGGTGGACATGGTCTCCCCAAAGCCGCTCGAGGAGGGCATCGTTGGTCCATCGGTCGTAGGCCTCCGCCACGCGCTGGGTGCTCCGGAACCGCCGAGCCGAACGGAGCCAAACAGCCAGGGCGACCAGCAACGCCGAGGCGGCCACCACGAGGCCAGCCACAACCAGGGGGGGAGGGGCCAAGGGTGCTGGGGTCACCCGTTGGCCTCGTTCCGATCTTGGGTGGAGAAGGTGTCCTTGAGGACGGTGCGGGCGGCCAGTTGGCGGCGGGTTTGGTCCAGCAGGTTGAGCTCCTCCCGCAGCCGTTCACCGGTATCGGTGATCTCCAGCAGCGCTTGCTGGTGATCGGCCACGGGCCCACCAAGGTGGGAGCCGATCCAATAGGAGAGTTCCCGGGGCAGGTCAGGCAGATCCGTAGGGAGGACGGTGGTTTTGCCGACGAGCTTGCCCGTCAGCTCCACCACATCCCGCAGGGCTTGGGTCACCTCGACGGTGAGAGCCTGCAGTTCCTCCGCCGTGTTGGTGACCTCATCTTCGATCCAACTCACCATGGCCACCCGGAAGGGGGTGTCCCGAAGGATTTGGAGCACACGAAAACGCTGTTGGCCCATGGTCACGATGTTGCTGCGGTCATCCTCCAATCCTTGGCAGTGGAGAATTTCCGCGCAGCAGCCGATGGTGGCCATCCGTTTCTGCTGGGGATCCCAGCGCACCACACCGAAACGCTGATCTTCCGCCATGACGGTGCGCAGCATCATGCGGTAGCGCGGCTCAAAAATATGCAGCGGTAGAACTTCCTGGGGGAAGAGCACCACATCGGGCAGGGGAAAGAGGGGGAGTTCCCGAACGGACAAGTCAGTCATCAGGGACTCCCGCTAACGACCCTATCCACCACGGTGGAGATGGGGACCGCTGGAGAGGGGAACAAACCTCGCACCGTGTTCAATCCGTTTGGGAAATCCTAGAAAGATTGGGGGTGAGGGTGTGCCTCGGGTCAGAGCTTGACCTCAATATCGACGCCACTAGGAAGATCCAGCTTCATGAGGGCGTCAATGGTTTTGGAACTTGGGCTGTAGATATCGATGATGCGTCGATGGGTGCGGGTTTCAAAATGCTCGCGGGAATCCTTATCCACATGCGGCGAACGCAAGACACAATAAATTTTGCGCTTTGTGGGCAGGGGGATGGGGCCAATCGCTGTGGCAGCGGTGTGGTCAGCCGTTTCGATGATTTTGTCGCAGGAAAGATCGAGCATGCGGCGATCAAATGCCTTGAGGCGAATGCGGATCTTCTGCTGGGGGAGGGAGGACGTCATGGGTCGTGGGGCAGGGGACCTGGAACCAGGCCAGGGATGGGTTGTCGAGGTTCGGGACAATCAATGGGAATGGGGCGGGTGGTTGTCCACCCGCCCACCGGGAGCGAATCAGCCCCTCATTCCACGATTTTGGACACCACGCCCGCACCAATGGTGCGACCGCCTTCGCGGATGGCGAAACGCATGCCCTGCTCAATGGCGACGGGGCAGATCAGTTCAGCACTCATCTTGATGCGGTCGCCAGGCATGACCATTTCCACGTTGCTGCCGTCGTCAGCGGTGAATGCGGTGATCTGGCCGGTCACGTCCGTGGTTCGGATGTAGAACTGGGGCCTGTAACCAGCGAAGAAGGGGGTGTGGCGACCACCTTCCTCCTTCTTCAACACATACACCTCACCTTCAAACTTGGTGTGGGGCTTGATGGAATTGGGCTTCACCAACACCATGCCGCGCTCGATGTCGTCCTTCTGGATGCCGCGCAAGAGCAGGCCTACGGTGTCACCCGCCATGCCCTCATCAAGCAATTGGCGGAACATTTCCACGCCGGTGACGGTGGTTTCCCGGGTATCTTTGATACCCACGATCTGCACCGTCTCACCCACCTTCACTTTGCCGCGCTCGATACGGCCGGTGGCGACAGTGCCGCGGCCGGTGATGGAGAACACGTCCTCCACCGCCATGAGGAAGGGCTTGTCGATTTCCCGCTCGGGCTCGGGAATGGACTCATCCACCGCTTCCATGAGCTCATCCACCTTGCCCTCCCACTCCTTGTCTCCCTCGAGGGCCTTGAGGCCGGAGACGCGTACGACGGGGATGTCGTCACCGGGGAAGTCGTAGTTGCTGAGGAGCTCTCGCACTTCCAACTCAACGAGTTCAAGGATTTCCTCGTCATCCACCATGTCGCACTTGTTGAGGGCCACGACGAGGGCGGGCACGCCAACCTGCTTGGCCAGGAGGATGTGCTCCTTGGTTTGGGCCATTGGGCCATCCGTGGCCGCCACCACCAGGATGGCGCCATCCATCTGGGCGGCCCCGGTGATCATGTTTTTGACGTAGTCGGCGTGCCCGGGGCAATCCACGTGGGCATAGTGACGCTTTTCGGTCTCGTACTCCACATGGGCCGTGTTGATGGTGATCCCACGCTCACGCTCTTCGGGAGCACCATCAATGTCGTCGTACTTCTGGGCCTTCGCCATGCCCTTTTTGGAAAGAACATTGGTGATGGCAGCTGTGAGGGTGGTTTTGCCATGGTCAACATGGCCGATGGTGCCAATGTTGACGTGGGGCTTGTTCCTCTCAAACTTCTCGCGAGCCATGATAAAGAATCGGGGGGTTTAGGGGTTTGAGTTGATGGGGTTGAAGATCAGGATTTGCCCTGATTCTTGGAGATGATGGCCTCAGCCACATTGCGAGGGACTTCCTCATAATGGCTGAACTCCATCGAGAAGATACCCCGACCCTGAGTCATGGATCGGAGCTGGGTGGCATAGCCGAACATTTCGGCTAGGGGCACTTTGGCCTGGACCTTGGACTGCCCATCATCGACGGATTGCCCTTCGACCTGGCCACGGCGGGAGGAGAGATCACCGATGATTGAGCCAAGGTAATCCTCGGGGATCTCAACCTCAACCTTCATCATCGGTTCAAGAAGAACGGGATTGCACTTCTTGACACCGTCCTTGAAGGCCATGGAGCCGGCAATCTTAAACGCCATCTCCGAGGAGTCGACGTCATGGTAGGAGCCATCTACCATCGTGACCTTGACATCAATCATCGGATATCCAGCGATCACGCCAGATTGACAAGTCTCCTTCATCCCTTGCTCTGCGGGACCAATATATTCTTTTGGCACAATACCGCCAACAATCTTATTAACGAATTCGAATCCCGAGCCCGGTTCACCAGGCTCCATTTCAATCACAACGTGTCCATATTGCCCCTTACCACCTGTTTGGCGGGCAAATTTACCTTCCCCTTTGGCGCTCGACCTGATGGTTTCCCGATAAGAAACCTGGGGGGCTCCGATGTTGGCCTCCACCTTGAATTCCCTGAGCATCCGATCCACAAGGATCTCCAGGTGAAGCTCACCCATGCCCGCGATCACGGTTTGGTTGGTTTCCGGATCCGTGGACACTCGGAAGGTGGGATCTTCATCCGAGAGAGATTGGAGAGCTTTGCCGAGCTTCTCCATGTCCCCTTTGGTTTTCGGCTCCACCGCCACCGAAATCACCGGCTCTGGGATGAAGAGGGATTCCAGAATGATGGGGTCGCTTTCCACGCAAAGGGTGTCTCCCGTGGTGGTGTCTTTCAGACCCAGCACAGCACCCAAATCACCGGCCCGCAGCTCATCCACCTCTTCCCGCTCATCCGCCTTCAAGAGGATGAGACGGGAGATACGCTCCTTACGGTTTTTCGTGGAGTTCAGCGCATAACTTCCTTTTTGAAGCACCCCGCTGTACATCCTCACAAAGGTGAGCTTGCCGTAGGGATCAGCCATCACCTTGAAGGCCAGTGCGCTGAAGGGGGCTTCATCTTCACAAGGCCTGGAGGATTCCGTGCCATCAGGAAGCAACCCCTGAATGGGAGGGATGTCCACAGGCGCCGGCAAGTAATCGACAACAGCATCGAGCACCAGCTGAACACCTTTGTTTTTAAACGCCGAGCCACACAACATGGGCACCATCCCATGGTGAACCACACCCTTGCGGATTCCGGTGATCAACTGCTCTTCAGTCAGCTCACCATTTTCCAGAAACGCTTCCAGCAACTCTTCGTCTGTTTCGGCCACCGATTCCATGAGCTTCATCCGCCATTCTTCGGCGAGATCTTTCAGATCAGCGGGGATCTCCTCCTCAAGAATGTCGGTGCCCAGGTCGTTGGTGTAGATGACGGCTTTGCCGCGCACCAGATCAATGATGCCTTTCAAGTCGCCTTCCGCGCCAATGGGCAACTGGATGGGCACGGCGTTGGCCTTCAGCCGATCCTTGATTTGGTCGTAAACCTTGAGAAAATTAGCCCCGGTACGATCCATCTTATTCACAAAGACGATCCGAGGCACGTGATAACGATCGGCCTGGCGCCACACAGTCTCCGATTGGGGCTGCACCCCACCAACCGCGCAGAACACGGCCACAACTCCATCCAGCACCCGCATGGAGCGTTCCACCTCGATGGTGAAATCCACGTGACCAGGAGTGTCGATGATATTGATGCGGTGGTCTTTCCAACTGGTGGAAATGGCGGCCGCCGTGATCGTGATCCCTCGCTCCCGCTCCTGCTCCATCCAGTCGGTCACCGCCGCACCGTCATGGACCTCGCCCATCTTGTGCACCACACCGGAGTAGAACAAAATTCTTTCGGTCGTGGTGGTTTTGCCGGCGTCGATGTGCGCCGCGATACCAATATTTCTGACACGATCCAAGGGATAGGCGCGGGCCACGGGGGTCGTCTCCGGGAGATAGGCGGGGGAAAAACGGGCGATACTCTACAGAGTGAGCTGGTTGGGACTGGGCCGGATCCGCCCTGGGTATCCGGCTCAGGGTCGCGATCAGTAGCGGTAGTGGGCGAACGCCTTGTTGGCTTCCGCCATCTTGTGGGTTTCCTCACGCTTGCGAACCGCGCTACCAGCCTCGTTGGCGGCGTCCATCAACTCACCAGCGAGCTTTTGGGCCATGCTGCGGCCGTTGCGGGCTCGGGAAAAACTCACCAGCCAGCGGAGGGCCATGGCGGTGCCACGCTCCTGGCGCACCTCCATCGGCACCTGGTAGGTGGCTCCGCCCACCCGACGGGCCCGCACTTCCACCAAAGGAGTGGAATTGCGAACGGCGGTTTCAAACAGCTCCAGGGGATCGCCGCCGGTGCGCTCATTGATCAAGGTGAAGGCATCGGAGAGGATGCGCATGGCTGTGGACTTCTTGCCATGCTTCATCAGCCTGGCCACCATCATCGAAGCCAGTCGGCTGTTGAACTGTGAATCGGGAAGGACTGGGCGCTTTTCAGCGGCGTTGCGACGGGACATGGAAGTGGGTCAGGGCAGCGAGAGAAAACGACGGGGTAGGAATTAATCCTTGGGAGTTTTGGCGCCATATTTGGAGCGCGCCTGCCGGCGGTCTTTCACACCCGCGGTGTCGAGGGTGCCACGAATGATGTGATAACGCACCCCAGGCAGGTCTTTGACCCGGCCCCCACGAATGAGCACGACGGAGTGCTCCTGGAGGTTGTGACCGATGCCAGGAATGTAGGCCGTGACTTCAAATCCCGAGGTGAGGCGCACCCGGGCGACCTTGCGGAGCGCCGAGTTGGGCTTCTTGGGGGTGGAGGTATAGACGCGTGTGCAAACGCCACGCCGTTCGGGGCAGGCGCGCAGGGCGGGGGACTTGGTTTTGCGCGTGAGGCGCTGCCGCTCGGTGCGGATCAGCTGCTGAATGGTGGGCATCGAGGGCCGAAGGACTGCTCTGGGAATCGCGGTCGGACGTCCGACCAC
>JBKCVY010000167.1:0-3167 GCA_046317475.1 Cyanobacteriota bacterium
GCCCTGGGTGGTGGCGTTGTCATGGGTGCCGGTGTACACCACCCACTGGGTGCCCTCGTAATTGCTCGGCAAATAGGGGTTGGTGGGCTGGCCGTCGAAGGCGAACTGGAGGATTTTCATCCCCGGCAATTGAAATTGATCCCGCAGGCTCTCCACGGCGGGGGTGATGACGCCCAGATCCTCAGCGACGAGGGGCAGCCGGCCATCGTCCCGGAGGCGGCCCTCCCGCCGGCAACGCTGTTGCAACAGCTGCAACAACACGGCCCCCGGCGAGGGACACCAGGTGCCCTCCTGGGCGGTGGCAGCTCCGCCGGCCACGCTCCAATAGGCCTCCAGGGCCCGGAAATGGTCCAGGCGAAGCAGGTCGAACAGGTCGAGCTGGCGATCCAGGCGCCGCAGCCACCAGCGAAAGCCGGTGAGGCGATGGACCCACCAGCGGTAGACGGGGGTTCCCCACAACTGGCCCGTGGCGGAAAAGTAATCGGGAGGCACGCCACTTTGGGCCAGCAAGCGGCCCTGGCGATCCATGGAGAACAAGCCGCGGCGGCTCCAGGCTTCGGCACTGTCATGGGCCACGTAAAAGGGCAGATCACCAAACAGGGTCACGCCCCGTTGCCGGGCCTGCTGGCGCAACCGCTGCCACTGCCGTTGAAGATGCCACTGCAGCAGGGCTTCCTCCAGCAGCTCCTGCCGCTCCTGGCGCTCCACGGCCCGCAGGGCCCGCCGCGAGCGGCGCACGAGCTCCGGCGGCCACTCCCACCAGGGGCGGAGCTGATGGCGACGTCGCAGGGCCATGAAGAGGCAGTGATCCTGGAGCCAAAACCTCTGGCGCGCGCACCAAATCCGGAAGTCTTGATGGTGGTCCATCCGCTCAGGCCAGCGGCGCGCCAAGGCGCGGGCCAGGGCTTCCGCGCGGGCCGCCGCCTGCCGCGGCTCCAGCCGATCCGTGCGGCCGGCGGGCACCTCCCGCAGGTCCGAAGCGTGGAGCGCCCCTTCCGCCACCAGGTCCTCGGCGTCGAGCAACCAGGGGTTGAGGGCCGACCCGCTTGGCGAGCTGTAGGGGGAGCCTTGGCCATCGGTGGGCGCGAGCGGCAGCAGTTGCCACACACCCACACCCGCCTCGGCCAAAAGGTCGATCCAGGTGCGGGCCTGTTGGCCCAAGGTGCCGCCGCAGGGCGTGCCGGGGAAGGAGGTGGGGTGGAACAACACCCCTGCCGAGCGGCGCCCGGCGGCCATGGGCGGTGACGGAACCGCGGCGGGATCACTCACGGTGAGGGAAGGCGATAACGGGAGATGATGCGTTGGGCGAACGGTGGAATGTGCCGCTCCGCCCTGGAGCCGTGATGTCGCCTGAGCCAGATGGCATTGCGGGTGAAGTGGGAATCAATGGAAAACCTGGCGTATTCCAGGCCCCGGGGACCGAAGCGCTCCACAACCCACCCCACCACGGTGGCGACCCATTGCGGCAGCCGCAGGCCCTGTTCATAGGCCCCAATTCCCTGCTGCACGGCCTGCCGGCGGTCGCCGCGGCTGGTGACGGGGGCAAGGTCCAGCTCCGGCTCCACCAGGTCGAGCAGCTCCTGTCCCCGGGGGTTGCGCACGACGAGCCACTGGCGACCAAAGGTGGCGCCCATGTAACCCACCACAAGATCAGCCCCGGCATTGGTGTAATCAAAACAGCTCAAACAGCTTGGGGCGAAGACATCTTTGAGCGCAGGAGTGTCAAGGGCAAAGAAAGGAACCGTTTCCACCTGGCCGTCCTCATGGCGGAAGTGAATGCGGAAATCCTGCATGAATTCATAGTGCACCACCGTCTCAGGCGAGCGGCTGGCGCTGTGGAGGAAGGTGTGCAAGCCCTGACGGCTGACGTTGTCCACACAGGGGAGCCCGAGCACATAAAGGGCATCCAGGGGCAAGGTGTCCTGCACCGTGCGCAAGGCCTGCACCTGGCACCCTACGCCGATGGCCAAGAGCTTGCGAATGCCCTCGGCCGGCAGCTGCTCCAACACCTTCAGGTTGGGGGAGAGGGTGGGCTTGTTGACCCGGGCCGCCAGCACCTCCTCCGGGGTGCGGGCCAGGATCGGCACGGGCGTGAAGCGGTCGTCGGGGCTGGATTGGACGCAGAGCACCGCATCCACCAACCCTGTCTCCAGGGCGCGCACCCCGATGCGGCTGACGATGCCGGTCCACTGGGCGCCCTCCAGGGGGGGCGCAAGCCGTGCCGTCTCCATGCGGGTGTGGACGCCGAAGTAGAGCTCGTCCTCGTTGTTCAAATCCCTGCTCCGCCCATGGCATTGGGCCTCCATAGCCGCGAAGTGCTGGTCGAGGAAGGCGCAGGCCTGGCGGACATAGGCCACCCAACGGGTGTCGCAGAGGCCGCAATCACTGCAGAGGTCCTTGGCGGGCCGGGTGGCGCCGGGCGGCAGGGGACGGGAGCGCAGGTGGGCTCGGGCGGAGGCGGCGATCAGGGGGGAGGGGGAAGGCTGGGGGGCGGTCAAGACAGCGGCGCGTTCGGGCCCGTGTTCAACCTAATGCGCTTGCGGGACAAGCAGCGGCAACCCGTCTGATTTCGCTCAGTCAAAGTGGGGGCAGTCATGCCAACTCCGGCACCCATGGTCGTCCGTCGGGACCGTCGCCCCCCCAGCCCCCCCAACCCCGCCCCGGACTCCCAAGGCCCGCTGGAGCGGCGGCGTCCCAGGCTCCAATGGTCGTGGTCGGGGGTGGGGCTGGCGGCCACGGCCGTGTTGGGCGCCTTCGCGGGGGCCAGCGTGCTGGCGATGGTGTGGCCCAAACCCGACCGTTCCGTCCAGCTGCGTGAGGAGGTCACGGCGGCGACCCTGGCCCCCAAACCCCGCGAAACCATCACGGTGCTCGTGATCGGCAGCGATGCGGACACCGTCTCCGCCAGTGTCAACGGAGCCGCGCCACCGGGCCCCGCCAACAGCGACACGCTGCTGCTGGTGAGGGTGAATGCCAAGGGCCCCGTGCAGGTGCTCCAGCTGCCATCGGAGTTGGCCCTGTCCCTGCCTGGACGGAAGGAGCCCCTGGCGCTGCGGGAGCTGTACCGCCAAGGGGGCGCGTCCCTGACGGCCGAGACGCTGCATGAACTGCTGGACCTCCAGGACAAGGCCCCGGAGAGTTACATCGTGGTGCCCCGCCAGGCTCTG
>JBKCVY010000168.1:0-1894 GCA_046317475.1 Cyanobacteriota bacterium
CCTCACCAGTCTCCAGGTTCAGTTTTCACTCCTGGCTCCGGAGGCGGCGGTCCCGGGGGGAGTGGGAGAGGTGTGTCGTGACTTGGGGATTCAATGGGTTGCCTACAGCCCCCTGGCCCTGGGGTGGCTGGCATCTGGGTCTGATCCGAAGCGGCCCATGCCCCGTGGGGCGAGGGGCCTGCTCTTCCAACGTTTCGCCCGGGGGGCGGAGGCTTTGCGCCAGGGGGTGTCGCGGGTGGCTTTGGGGCGCCAGGTGCCGGCGGCAGCGGTGGCCCTGAATTGGTGCCGTGCCCATGGTGCTTCGCCCATTCCGGGGGTGAGAAGCGTCCGCCAAGTGGAGGAGGTCGCGGCAGCCAGAGCTTGGAACCTGTCCCCGCAAGAACGGCAGGAACTGGACAATCTGGCGTTTGCCAATGGAGTTCGCATGCCCGCCAACCCATTTCAAAGCTCCTGAACCCCGCAAGCCCCTTAAGCGTTTGAGAGGCGTGGTGGCTGACCCGGTGCCGGGTTCAAGAGTGGACAGCGGTGATCACCACCGGCAGGCTAGCCACGATGGCAGCGCCTTCGCTCTCCTCCGAATCCCCTTGAAGCAGCCGCAGCATCTCCACGTCCTCCGAAGACCCCTCCAGGGATTGATCGGAAGGGCCACAGGCCGTGAGGGCTTCCTGCAGGAGCGAATCAAAGGTGGAACCAGGCAGCCGGTGGCGGGCCAATTCAAGAAAAGCGCGGGCAAGGGACTCTCCCGCTGCGGCCCTCAGGGCGGGATTGCTGCGCCGCAGCTCCTGTTCTTGGACGATGGCATTGAGGAAGCGCTCGGTGACATCCCGCTTCGTGGTCGCACGAATGCGAGTGTCTTGATCCGTTTGGTTCAAGAACACTTGGGCTTCCAATTCACCAAGGCGGCGATTCAAACTTTCCAGGACACCTTGGGCTTCGTTGAATATTTGCGTCAATTGTCCATCGGAAAGTCTTGGCAGATCAGCCACGTACACCTTGCCATGGTCGCGGAGCGAGAGAAAGGTGGGGCGTTGACCGCCCGAATGCCCTATGTCTCGACCGGGATCGCGGGGCTTGGGACGAGGTTGCTGGGGACGTTGGGGTGGCGTTGGCCCAGCGGAACTGCGACGGCGCGTGATGCGCGAGGAGGTATTCAACATCGATGGCTTGAACGGTTGTATTGAGTTTCAGCGAGCGGCATAGGCAGCCGCAACACATCACCTTCAAATATTAGTTGGTTTTTGGCTTCACTGGGACGTCGTTCTGGCCTCGGGGGTGACGGCTTCAGGGTTGGGCTTCCAGACCCAGGGGCAAGCCCGCGATCGTCGCCCCGGCAGCTCTCCCCTCCGCAATCCAACCCATCTCCCAGGCCTGGTGTCCGCAGGTCTTGCATATCTCCAGCACGGCGGTCACCTCTTCGGCACCAACAACCAAACAAAAGCCCACCCCCAGGTTGAACGTGTTCCAGAGGTCGGGCTCTGGCACCTCGCCATGCTCCTGAAGCCAGCGAAACACCCCGGGGCGCTCCCAGCTGGTGGGATCCACCATGGCGTGGCATCCCACCGGTAGGCAGCGGGGCAGGTTTTCCGGCAAGCCGCCCCCCGTGATGTGGGCCATGCCATGGGGGACCAGGTTGGCCGCCAGAAGGGCTTTCACCAAACTGCTGTAGAGGGTGGTCGGAATCAGAAGCTCTTCCAGCAGGGGCGGGGCGTCGGCGCAACGCCTGGTCTCCAGGGTCACGTGCCGCTGCTCCAGGATGCGGCGTACCAGGCTGAAGCCATTGCTGTGCACACCGCTGCTGGCCACGCCCACCACCCGATCCCCCACGCGCACGGCCCGGCCATCAATCAGCTGGTCTTCCTCCACAACCCCCAGACAGAACCCCGCCAGGTCGTAC
>JBKCVY010000169.1:0-4413 GCA_046317475.1 Cyanobacteriota bacterium
CCATGGCCGTGGTGGATGAGCGGGACAGCGACAATGTCGCCCTCATGCTCCCCTACGCCTAAGCCACTCACTCAACCGTCTTTTCCCCTTCCCGCCCCCATCCACCCCCGACTGATTCATGACCCGCGTCAAGAGAGGCAACGTCGCCCGCAAGCGCCGCAACAAGATTCTTCGTCTGGCCCGGGGTTTCCAAGCCGGCAGCGGTGGCCTTTTCCGGACCGCCAACCAGCGGGTAATGAAGGCCCTCTGCAATGCCTATCGCGACCGGCGTCGTCGCAAGCGTGATTTCCGCCGCCTCTGGATCGCCCGCATCAATGCCGCGGCCCGCCAAAACCAAACCACCTACAGCCGGTTGCTTGGTGGCATGAAAAAGGCTGACATCCGCCTGAATCGCAAGATGCTGGCGCAGCTGGCCTTGGCCGACCCCTCCGCCTTCACCACCGTGGTGACCACAGCCCTTCGCTGAGGGCGCCATCTCCTATGGCCAACCTTCTGCCCGATGCGTATCTGCTGGGATTGATTGGGCTCTTGAGCATCGCCGCCGTGGCCGTGGCCCGACAAATCCTGCGGGTGCGGGGTGAAGAGATGGTCCTGTCCCGGCTGGGGGGAAAGGACAAAAAAGGCGGAGATCCCTTGGATGCCGCCAGCCTCTATGAGCTGGCCTCCGTCCAATTGCGCAAGCGCCTTTACGGCCAGGCGACCGACACCCTCAAAACCGCCCTCAAGCAAGCCGAAGCGGAGGAGGTGCCAGCGGAGGCTGTCGCCCTGATGGAAAACGCCATGGGTTTTGCCCTGGCGGCCCAGGCTAAGTATGCCGCCGCCGTGCGGCATTACCGCTCCGCCGTCAAGGCCAAGCCCAGCTATCCGGTGGCCCTGAACAACCTGGCGTTCGCCCTGGAGAAGCAGGACAAAAGCGAGGAGGCCCGCTCCACCTACAACCAGGTGCTGGCTTTGGAGCCCGGCAATAAAACAGCCCAGCGTCGCCTGAAGTCCCTCGAACGCCGCGCGGGAGTCGCTCCTCGCCAAGCCAGCTAACTGGGTCCGAGCACCATGGCCGACAACGGTCGATGGCTGGGGGCCATTCTTTAGAAGTTGGCCCATCAAGACCGGTCACCAACGGCTGGTCCTGAGAGTTCGGTCACCAAAGGCCGATCCGTAGGGTTCGCTCACCAAAGGCCGCGCACCACTCCTCCCGCCTGGACCGGTGAGGCGCCGGGAGTCAATTGCAGACGTCCCCCCAGCGAGGTCAACCGATCGGGAATCCAGCCGCTGAGGGACAGGCCTTGTTGGCCCTGAAACTCCCCTCCGGGCTCCAGCGCGCCCGCCAGGGTGGTTCCCAAGACGAGCAGATCCAGCTGGTTGGATTTGGCGTTGATGTTTCCCTGCACCGGTGCCGTGACGCCATCCAGGCTGATCTCTCCGCGCAGATCCACCATCTGGCCCAGGGGTGTCACCTGCCCCAGCCGCAATTCCACACGCTGAACGGTGGCTTTCCCATAGTGCCGATAGGTTCCCGTCCAGGTGCGGGGAATGCGCTCGGCCATGATTTGTGCCCGTCCCACCGGGTCGTACACCTCAACGCTCGTGGGCGAGGGCTCCGCCAGCAGGCCGGAGGGGAGCGAGGAGCGGGGGGGCACGGCGAAGGGGGGAGGGCTGACAGCCACCAGCAGGGGGGCGAGGGCCATCGGCAAGGGCATCACAGTCGTGCGGCTGCAAGCGCACACTAGAGGGATGAGCCGTGACACACCGCCCCCCATGTGCCCCTTTCCATCCCCATCCGCTCCGGCAGAGGCCTGGCCCGCCCCGGTTCCAGAAGGTGAAGCGGATCCGCTGATCATTGCCGGCAGACGCTTCCCAAGCCGGCTGATGACGGGCACGGGCAAGTACGCCTCGTTGGACGCGATGCGGCGCAGTCTGGAGGCGAGCGGCTGCGCGATCGTTACCGTCGCCGTGCGCCGTGTCCAGAGCCTGGCCCAGGGCCACCAAGGGCTGATGGAGGCCATTGACTGGCAGCGCTTCTGGATGCTCCCCAACACCGCCGGCTGCGCCACCGCCGAGGAGGCCATCCGGGTGGCGCGCCTCGGCCGGGAGCTGGCCAAGTTGGCCGGCCAGGAGGACAACACCTTCGTGAAGTTGGAGGTGATCCCCGATACCCGCCATTTGTTGCCCGATCCCTTCGGCACGCTTGAGGCGGCCGAGCGGTTGGTGGGCGAGGGATTCATCGTGCTGCCGTACATCAACGCCGATCCCCTGCTGGCCAAGCGGTTGGAGGAGGTGGGATGTGCCACGGTCATGCCTTTGGGTTCCCCCATCGGCTCCGCCCAAGGCATCCGCAATGCGGCCAACATTGCCCTGATCATTGAAAACGCGAGGGTTCCCGTGGTGGTGGACGCCGGAATTGGCGTGCCCAGCGAGGCCGCCCAGGCGATGGAGATGGGCGCTGACGCCCTCCTGATCAACAGCGCCATCGCCCTGGCGGGCGATCCCCCGGCCATGGCCAGGGCCATGGCCCTGGCCACCCGGGCGGGCCGCCTGGCCCATCAGGCGGGCCGCTTGCCGAGGCGTGCGGAGGCCGCCGCGAGCTCGCCGCTCCAGGGGCGCGTGGGCACCCCTTAGGGGCCGACGCGCCCGCCCGCTCTGTGACGTTCCATGCACGATGGCGGGCCCGATTGAAGGGGGCCCATAGGGTTGTCCAGTCTTGACAATTCAGCCATGCAAGTCACGCAAGAGGATGGCGGCAAGCTCAATGCCTTTGCCAAGGAGCCCCGAATGGTGGTGATGGAACCGGGAGAAGGGTCCCGCTCCAATCGCCCCTTGCTGCTCGCTGGCCTCATGCTGGTGTTGGCCCTCCTTGCCGTGGCCAGTCGCATCAGCTGAAGGCCGTTGGCGGGGCCTGAGGCCTGTAGTAGCTTGCTGCGTTAGGCAACCGCGCATTCAGGAGTCTCAGGGTGAAGGTCCTTGTTCTGGGCGGCGACGGCTTCTGCGGCTGGCCCTGCGCAACGAATTTGTCTGACGTGGGCCACGACGTGGTCATCGTGGACAACCTCAGTCGCCGCAAGATCGACATTGATCTCGGCGTTGAGTCGCTGACGCCGATTGCCACCATCCGGGATCGGCTCACGGCTTGGGAACAGGTCGGGGGTCGCCCGATCCGTTTTGAGCATCTGGACATCGCCAAGGATTACGACCGTCTGCTGGCGTTGCTGCGCCAGGAACGGCCTGAGGCGGTCGTCCATTTCGCCGAGCAGCGGGCCGCGCCCTACTCGATGAAGTCGAGCACCACCAAGCGCTACACCGTGGATAACAATGTGAATGGCACGCATAATTTGCTGGCGGCCATTGTGGAAAGCGGCCAGGATATTCACATCGTGCACCTGGGAACGATGGGCGTTTACGGCTACGGCTCCCACCGTGGCGCCACTATCCCCGAGGGTTATCTCACTGTGGAGGTGCCCCAACCCGATGGCAGCCGGTTCACGGAAAAAATTCTGCATCCGGCCAATCCGGGCAGCGTCTATCACATGACGAAGACCCTGGATCAGCTGTTGTTTTTCTATTACAATAAAAATGATAATGTGCGCATAACCGATCTACATCAGGGCATTGTTTGGGGAACAAATACGGAACTGACCGAAAAGGATCCTCGGCTCACGAACAGGTTTGATTACGATGGCGATTACGGCACGGTTTTGAATCGTTTCTTGATGCAAGCCGCCATCGGCTATCCCCTCACCGTCCATGGCACCGGTGGGCAGACGCGGGCCTTCATCCACATCCGCGATTCTGTTCGCTGTGTTCAATTGGCGTTGGAACATCCCCCCAGCCATGGCGATCGGGTCAAGATCTTCAACCAAATGACCGAAAGCCATCGCGTTGCTGACCTGGCGCAAAAGGTGGCGGCCCTCACGGGAGCGGAGATCAATTTCCTCTCCAACCCCCGCAACGAAGCCATCGAAAACGATCTCATCGTGGATAATCGCTGCTTCATTGAGCTTGGACTCAACCCGACAACCTTGGATGATGGCTTGCTCACGGAAGTGGTGGATGTGGCCCGCCGTTGGGCCGACCGTTGCGATCGTTCCCGGATCCCCTGCCTGTCCGCCTGGACCCGTCGGCAGGCGGCCGCCCTTGCCTCCCCGGCCTGACAGGAACCCTTCGTGAGGATCGCCTTTTTCACGGAAACCTTCCTGCCCAAGGTTGACGGCATCGTCACCCGCTTGACCAAAACCGTGCAGCACTTGGTGGCCGCGGGGGATGAGGTGTTGATCTTTTGTCCGGAAGGCGCGCCGGGCCATTTCATGGGAGCCAGGGTGGTAGGCGTCCCGGCCCTGCCCCTGCCCCTGTACCCCGAACTCAAGCTGGCTCTCCCCCGACCCGCCGTCTCGGAGGCCCTGGATCGATTCAAGCCCGATC
>JBKCVY010000170.1:0-3039 GCA_046317475.1 Cyanobacteriota bacterium
CTCCTAGGGCGTGATCTCCACAAATTCGAAGATCACAATGTCCGCATCCTGCAAGGAATTGGCGACCACCTGGCGGGCGGCAACCCGTTGGATGCGATTACCGAATACAGCGATCGCCTGCTTGGCGTTCATTCCATTGCCCACCGTGGCGATCACATCGCCAAAGGTGAGTTTGTCAATGGCGATGACCTGTTGATTGCCAATTTGGCCGGGAACCAAAAAGTTGACTAAATTGAAGATTCCCTTTGGTGTGGCATTGCCCGTGGCCAGGGCCAGGTTGGTGAGCCGTGTGGCGATGGTGGAACAGCGGCGATCCACCGCATAGTTCCCGATGGACGAGCGAATCTGCGCCACGGGCACCAATCCCGAACCCTGCAATGGCTGCACGGTGCTGGGATTCATGGCGACATTGCCGGTGGGGGCAACCATGTTGCCCAGGCCGATGTAGTAATTCCCGGCTGCTTTGACGCAGCTGAAGCCGAAAATGGTGCCCGGCACCGATGCCCCCGGCAAAGCCATCCCAGGGGCAGCCACTCCGGGGATGGCATGGGCTTCGAATCCAGGGAAGGTGCTGATGGCGGTGAGGGCGCTGAGGGCCAGCAGCCCGTGACGCAGGGAACGGGTTGGCGTCATAAAAAAACCTGGCCAGGCCAGGCGAATGGTGCGAAGCGGCACAGTCAACGTAGGCACAAGTGCGCAGCTTGGCTTGTTGCCGGCCGGGCTGTTTGCATCTAGTTACAAACCCCGCGACTCAACCTCCGAGGGCGGCTTCGATGGCGGCGGTGAGGGCGGGCGCGTCGGGTTCGACGTTGCTTTTAAACCGTCCGATCACGGTGCCATCCCGGCCCACCAGAAACTTCTCGAAGTTCCACGCCACATCGCCCACCGGTTCCACCTGGGTGAGGGTGGTGTACGGCTCGGTTTTGGCGCCGGTGGCATGCACCTTGTCAAACAGCTCGAAATCGGCGCCGTAGGTGGTGGAACAGAACTGTTGGATCTCCGGCAAGGTGCCGGGTTCCTGGGCACCGAAATCGTTGCAGGGGAAGCCCAACACCACCAGCCCCTTCGGACCGTAGGTCTCCTTGAGGGCCTGCAGGCCGGCGTACTGGCGCGTGAAGCCGCAGCGGCTGGCCACATTGACGATCAACAGCACCTGGCCAGCCCATTCGCCGAGGCGACGCTCCAGCCCACGGGCGTCGCGCACCACCACATCCTTGATGTTCACAGGGTTTTGGGGTGCGGCAGGGGTGGAGCTCATGGCGGAGGGGGCGCATCAATGGGCCGACCTTAACGTCCCGCGTTGGCGCCGCGCCTTGGCAGCCACCCCCTCAGCGCTGGTTCCCCCGGATCCGCCGCCCGTCCCAGCAGCCGCACCCGCTCCGGCTCTTGGGGGGGAAGATCACCACGCTGTTGCTTTCCGGGAGAAAGCGCCGGGGCCAGGCGCGTTTGGCAACGGCTGGATTGGCGCGGCTACGCTGCCAGAGCGCCAGCAGCCCCAAGGCCACCTCCTGGACCGCCCGCCGCTGGGATTCCTCCAGCTCCAGTAGGTCTTGGGCGGCCATGGCGAAGGCGCTATCCAAGGTGGGCCAAGCTTTCTTCAACGAATCCTCCGGCAGCTCGCTGAAGTTGTCCTGCGCCACCGCCACAGGCTCGGCCTGGCCGCGCAAGACCAGCCAGTGGGGCGATGTCAGCAGATCGCGGCTGAGGGGATTGGCCTAGTTGGGAGAGGTGGCCTCGCTGGCGAGGATGGCCGGACCCTTGCCGGCTCCATCCCAGGGCCAACGCACGCCTGTGACGGCCGCCGCGCCGAAGGGGGACGGCGAACTGGCGGCGACCCGTCGCTACAGGGTGAAGCTGTCGGAAACGGGACGCCACCACGCGCGTGCCATCGGAGGGGCCCAAATGAGGCCAAGGCGCTACGGGATCTGTTGCCGAATCCGGCTCAGGTAGCCGGGCAACATGTGGTCGCTGATCAACCCCCGGGTGCCGGAGGGGCCCCGGGTGGCAACGGCCAAGCGCAACTGACCCTGCAGGGCCCGGAACTCCTCCGGCGACAGCATGGGCTCCTCCAGGGCGAAGGGGCTCGCCGCGTCCGCCACGCCCTCCAGCGCCCGGGTGCCGCCGGGTCCGCCGGCGGGCGGTGGCTCCTTGCTGGTGACGCGCCCCCGGCCGTCAAACCGCAGCAGGTGGCCGCCATGGCGGTAACCCGGCGGCACCCGCGGCACGATGTCCGTATCGTTCACCAGGCGGTGATAGCGGCCGCTGAGGGCGGCGTTGATCGTGGTGGCGGTACCCTTGTCGGCGGCAACGGCGGGCTGGCCGTAGGTGTACAGGGCCCTTACGGGGCGTGTGCTGGCCCAGCTGGAGGCTGCCACCACGGCGATCGCTCCCCCCAGGCTGTGGCCTGTCACCAGCAGCGGCAGGCTGGCGCGGCCGATGAGCAGGCTGTCCAGGGCTGGTCGCAGGGCCTCAAATTGCTCGAGGAAACCCGCGTGCACCCGGCCGACGCCAGGCAGCTCGCGGGTGGTGAGATGCAGGTTGCTGAGCCAGTCGGCCGTGCTTTCCGTGCCGCGGAAGGCCACCATCGCCAGCGACGCCGTCCAGGCCAGGAATCCCTGGGCCGCACCTTTCTCCACAAACGCGCTGTCGCTGAATCCCCAGGCGCGCGCTTGGGCCTTCACCTCCGCCGCGCTCTTGTAGGCCAGCTCGCTGGCCAGGCAGAGGGAGAGGCTGGCGTGCCAGTCAAAGTCGCCACTCGCCAGCGCGGCCAGGCGAAAGTCCCCTGGGCCCGCCGTGGGAGGGACTGGCGGTGAGGTCGGCGCTGGCGAGGCGGGGGGACGGGACCCGAAAAGCCCCCAGCGCCCATGGGTCGCGTCGCCCATGGCCTCCGGATGCGCGGCCTCGGCTTCCGGGGCCCCATTGGCGCCCTCCAGGACCGGCGCACCAAAGCTGAGGCTCACCCGCAGCGGCAGCGTCCAGGTGGCCGTGCCAGCGGGGCCGGCGGGCATCGCCACAGCCTGCTGGATCACGGTCTGGGGC
>JBKCVY010000171.1:0-2440 GCA_046317475.1 Cyanobacteriota bacterium
ACAGGCCCTGGTTCAATTGATGGCGGCGGATGATCCCAAGCGGTCCGCGCCCACCCCGGCCCGGCTGGAGGCCATTGCCCTGGTGGACCATGCCCTCGCTTGGCTGCGATCGGACCTCAGCGATCCCGGGTGTCCGACCCACGGGCGCTGAAACGCAGCTTGCGCACGGCCACCTGGAGGCGGTTGCCGCGGCGGCTCCAGCGCACATCATCAAAACAGTGATGAATAATGAACAAGCCGCGCCCCGTCACGGCCTCTGGATTGGCTGGAACGGGAGGCCGGCGCGCGTGGCTGGGGAGGCCGGGTCCTTCGTCTTGCACCTGCCAGATCACCCAGTGGGGGGTAAGGATGCGCCGAACCCGCAAACATTTGCCTGGATCACAGCCGTTGCCGTGGCGCACGGCATTAACCAACACCTCTTGCAAGCCAAGTTGTACATCCAGGCGTTCCCGCACCGGTTGGGGAAGGGGATCCAGAAGAAGATCGAGAAAAGGCGCAAGGTGCAGGGTGGAAGGCGTAATGAAATCCGCCCAACGCAATGCCATCATCCCACTCGCATCCGCTTGAAGCAGACGTACTGATCCTAAACCTTTGCTGCCCGCAGCGCGGCCTCCGTGCGTTGGCCCAGCGCCGGATGCTGGAGGAGGGCATCCATGAGCCGCACACCCCGGAGTTGATTGATGAGGGGCATGTGGCCTTCCGGAGCCTCCAAGGACCAGGTGAACGCCGAGGGATAGCGCGTCCACACCCCATCCCGCTTCCATCCCAGCCGGGGCCAGAGCAGGTCCCAGCGGTTCTCGCAAAGGCGCAGCAGCCGACCCTGCACGGAAAATCCAAACCGACCCAGGGAATAGGCGATCCAGAGGCGATCCAGGCTTTGCAGATCGAGGGCTGGCATGGCGGCCACCTCGCTGAAATACACATAACCCCGCTTCTCCGCCGCCGCGCCCGCCAGCTGGCGCAGATGGACGCTGGTGCGTCTGTCGGCCTCCTCAAACTCCTGCAGCAGGAGATGGCGTTGCAGGGGGGCGTAATTGATGGCCACCGCGCTGGGCGTGGCCAACCAGCCCTCCGGGAAAAGATCCTCCGCGGCGGTGGCCTGGGGCACGCCCCGATCTTCCGCCAACAGCTGGAGCAGGAAGCCACAACGCCACTGATCCCCCTCCCGATCGGATCCCCGCAGGCGGTCGGCGATCAGGGGGGCCAGGTCGGCGATTCTCTGCCGCAGGGCCGTCACCAGGCCGCGCGCCTGCCGATCGGAGCCCTGGAGGAAGGTGTCCAAGAGTTGATCGGCCCGTGGTGGACTTGAGACTGGAGCGCCGGAGAGCATGGCTGGCGATCAGCTGCGGACTGCAGTCAGCTAGGGCCCACTATGTCAGGCCCAAGGGGAGCGGCTCGGGCACTGCCTAGGATCGGGGAGTTTCGCCGTTGCTCCATGCCCGCCTCGATCCAATTCTTCCAGGGTGTGGATGAACCAACCATTCCTGACATTCGTCTTACCCGCTCCAGGGACGGGCGCACGGGCCAGGCCCTCTTTGTCTTTGAGGAGCCCCAAGCCCTCGCGCCGGAAACCATGGGGGACATCACCGGCATGTACCTGGTGGATGAGGAGGGCCAGCTGGTGAGCCGGGAGGTGAAGGCACGCTTCGTCAACGGCAAGGCCAGCGCGCTGGAAGCCACTTACACCTGGAAAACTCCCGCCGATTTTGAGCGCTTCATGCGCTTTGCCCAACGCTATGCCGATAGCCACGGCCTGGGCTTTTCCGGCCAGGGCGAGGACAACACGGCTGAACCTGGAGAGCAAGAGGCTTGAAATTCGGAAATTGGCTGGGCCTGGCAGCGCTCGTTGCCGCCCTGCTGCTGCTGTGGAGCCTGCGGGAAACGTTGGTGCTGCTGTTTGCCGCCGTCGTGCTGGCCATGGCGCTCTGCACCCTCGTGGGCACCGTGCAGCGGCGCTTGCGCTGCCAGCGTTCCTGGGCCCTGGCCCTCAGCCTGTTGGTGGTGGTTCTGTTGCTGGCGATTGTGGCGACCGCCGTCATCCCGCCGTTCATGGCGGAGTTCGCCGAGTTGCTGCAAAAACTGCCCGCCGCCGCCCAAACCCTGCTCAACCTGATCAACGGCGCGATGGAATCGGCCTCGCGCATGCTGTACGGCAGCCGGGACGGGGGCCTCGGCTGGTTGCAACGCTCCTTTCCCCTGCCCGCGGGGAGGGTGGAGGGCGGCGGCTGGCTTGGCAACATCAGCGGCGGCGCCTGGCGCCTGGTGGGCGTGGCGGGCAACCTGGGGTCGGCGCGGCTGCAGACGATCTTCGTGGTGGCCGTGGCGCTGATGAGCACGGCCCAGCCCATGGCTTACAGAGACGTGTTGCTCCTGCTGGTTCCCAGCATCTACCGACGCAGGGCACGGGCGGTGTTGCGGCAGTGCGGGGCGTCGCTCAGCG
>JBKCVY010000172.1:0-4012 GCA_046317475.1 Cyanobacteriota bacterium
AGTGATCGCTGAGCACCACACCGGCAAAGGCCTCGCCCAACATGTGTATGGCCACCTCGGCTGAGAGGCTGAGAGGCTGAGAGGCTGAGAGGCTGAGAGCAAGGTGAAACACTGCCAGCGCCGGGACAACCCCACACCCGCAACCAACCCCCTTCCGCTCGAGATTCTTGCCGTCGGCATTGCCGGTCGGACCGCCGGTCTCATCCATGTGTGCCACCATTTTCCTGGCGGATCGCCTCTGTGGCCACTTCAATCAGTGACACCAAGCTTTCGCAAAGTTGGCAGCGGATGGCGTTGGTGACGCTGGTGCTGAACTCAACCCCGAGCACTAGGTCCAGCAAGTTCCGCACCTTGCGATGGCTCAGGTGATAAGCGCCGCCCAACAGCCCCACCAGCCACCAGGGCGCTGAGCTGCGCCAAAGCCTCAGATCTCCATTCCCGCAGGCAGCTCGGCGCAGGAGCCCATCGAACAGTGGGGGGCCGATCAGCCAATGCAGTTGATGCAGCTGATGCAGTTGATGCAGTTGATGCAGTTGATGCTCGATCTCAATCGGAGTGATCTTGGGGATGTCGACCACCTGGTGGCGATGCGGATCTGGATCCTCACCGCTGACAGCCTCCCCGCAACCGCGGCAGGTGGTAAGGACATGAAGGATGATCCCGGCGCACTGCTCGGATGGGAGAAGGTTGCGACTGGCACACGGATGACCATCCAGGCCACCGCACTTGCGGCCAGAGCCCTTGCCCTTCTCCTTGATCGGGGGATTGAAACCACCGCCATCACTGGTGGTAGGGCTTATGGAATTTCTGGAGCTGCGGCCCTTGTACTCCCCCAACTGGATAACATTGGCGGAGATTTCTTCCAGCTCAGTGAACTGATGGTCTTTTAATGACTTTCGAATGGTGATCTTGCCTCACCGGCACGATTCAACAGCCCGGCAGATAGGGAAGGCATCTTGCTGTCTCTCGCTTCGGGAATTATGCCGAGTTCTGGGTGCTGTCAAGGGGGCGCTGGCTGGGAAGGGCATC
This sequence comes from Cyanobacteriota bacterium, assembly GCA_046317475.1. Lineage (GTDB taxonomy): Bacteria > Cyanobacteriota > Cyanobacteriia > PCC-6307 > Cyanobiaceae > Cyanobium. The sequence continues at coordinate 1,030 of JBKCVY010000172.1, forward strand.
CTCTCGTGGGTACTAAATTGCAGCACAGGGAATTAGGCCAAGTTAAGCAAAAGCTACATTTGAACGAGTAGGGAACATGCTAACGGAAAGTTTAAGGCACACAACTAAGGTGGCACAACCCAGCAAATGTAAACATGGATTCCAAATGAATCGCTGATGTTGGCGGATGCATCAAGATACTCGACCAAGCCAGAGATTGGAGCAATGAAAACAGGTCCTGTCAACACAAATTCAAGAAGGTCGACTTTCCCCACAATAAAATGATTACCTCGAGCATAGATCCGAGAGAAGTCGAACGGGCAAAGTTGTGGATAGGAGGATGATGTCAGAACACCTCGCCGACAAGGAAGCAAGAAAGCAAAATAAAAAATGATTCTCCATCTTTATAACAAGACCTTCGACAAAGGTATCGTTAAACGCTGAATCCTTCGTGACATTCTCAGGCAGTCAGAAGGCACGAGGCGTAGATGATCAGAGCCATCTGAGTTCGAAAGTATGGAACTCTGCCAATGAAGACCCTGGTTCAGCCGATGTTCATTTGAACGACGGCTGAGCGATCATCCAGGAAAATATTACAAGGAAGACCTAACACACAGCCTGCAAGCAATGGTCGCAATAGAGGGGACCACGCCTCCGGCAGCCCTTCCTGGAAAGGTTGAGCCCCCCGAAAACTCCTGGTGTTGAGATGGATAGGTGCCCCGTCCCAAAATCAAGAATACCTTGTATTCAACATTACATGATGCATACGATACCTTCGATAAGCAAATAAGCCGAGTGAACCACGTGCAACGCTGATTGAGAGGGGACTGGCCATCTCGGATCGGCCCTACGACAGGCCTCAGGCCGCAACCACCACGATTCCGCTGGCCGTCAGGGCCGGCAGGCCCATGAGAGTGGCGAACGGCTGTGCCGTGCTGGCGCCTGTGCCGTCCTGGTCGAAGGACAGGGCGCCGGTGGCGGTGTCGTACAGAAAAACCGGATCGGCGCTGATGGGGGCGCCAGTGATCAGCCGAGATGGGTCGAGGGCACCCAGAGGGAGGCTGCCAAAGGTGCTCGACACCACCTCGATGCGGTCCGTGCCGGGGAGGAAGGCCGTGAGGATGTCTACCCCATCCGTGGACGTCAGAAACTTGAAGGCATCCGCGCCATCGCCACCCACCAAGCTGTCCGCCCCGGGGCCGCCAATGAGCATGTCGGCCCCGGCGCCACCCTGGAGAGTGTCATTGCCGTCCTGGCCTTCAAGCGTGTCATTGCCGCCGCCACCGTTCAGGAGGTTGTTGGCGGCGTTGCCCGTGAGGAGATCGGCGTGGTTACTGCCTGTCAGATGCTCGATGGCGATCAGAGTGTCGGTTCCAGCGGATCCGGTGGTTTGGGCGCCAGCCACCGCCAAGCTGACGGTCACGGCGGCGGTGGCGGTGGCATAGGAAGCGGTGTCCAGATCCGCTCCACCGTCCAGCGTGTCGTCACCCAAGCCGCCGTCGAAGATGTCATTGCCAAGCCCACCGCTGAGCAGGTTGTTGGCGGTACTGCCGATGAGCGTGTCAGAGAAGGCGCTGCCGTTGAGGTTCTCAATGGCGAGAAGGGTGTCCGTTCCTGCTCCCAGTGTGTTTTGGGCGGTGGTTAAGGACAGACGGACGGTGACGGGGATGGTTGCGCTTGCGTAGCTGGCGGTGTCCACACCCACGCCGCCATTAAGAGTATCGGTGCCGAGTCCACCCTCCAGTGTGTCGTTGCCGGTGCCGCCATTGAGGAGGTTGTTGGCGGCGTTGCCCGTGAGCCGGTCCGCGTGGTTGCTGCCCGTCAGGTGCTCGATGGCGATCAGGGTATCCGTTCCCGCCGAACCGGTGTTTTGGGCACCAGTCACGGCCAAGCTGACGGATACGGGGGCGCTGGCGGCAGCGTAGGAGGCCGTATCCAGATCCAATCCGCCGTCCAAGGTGTCATTGCCCGTACTCCCGTCGAGGGTGTCGTTCCCCCGTGCGCCACTGAGGCGGTTATTTCCAATGTTGCCGAACAGACTGTCGTTGTGGGCGCTGCCCTCCAGATACTCGATGGAAATAAGAGTGTCTGTTCCAGCGCCCGCGGTGGCCTGGGCGGCGGTGAGGGCAAGCCGAACGGTGACCGCACTGGCGGCGCCGGCATAGGACGCGGTGTCAAGATCAGGTCCACCGTTCAAGCTGTCGTTGCCGGCGCCACCCTCCAGCGTGTCGTTGCCGTTGGCTCCATTGAGGGTGTCATCACCATTAAGACCGAAGAGCCGGTTGGCCAAGAGGTTACCGGTCAAAATATTATTGAGATCATTCCCAGTGGCATCAATAGAACCACTACCTGTCAAGGTGGCATGTTCAATATTCTCGCTCAGGGTGACACTGGCGGTGGCCTCCACCCGGTCCGTGCCCTCGGAGACAAGTTCGATGAAAGTGTCGGGGCTGCCATCGAAGAAATAGAGGTCATTACCCAATCCCCCATACACCATGTCACTGCCAGCGTTGCCATGCAGGGTGTCGTCTCCAGCGCCACCAAAGATCAAATCGTTGCCATTGCCGCCCAGGATGGAGTCATTGTCCCCTCCACCATCCAGGGTGTCGTTGCCTAGGCCACCAAGCACCGTGTCATGACCCAAACCGGCAACGATGGAATCGTTGCTTCGTTGGCCATCCAGGTGGTTAGCCAAATCAGAGCCGAGAATGGTATCCCTTCCTTCGGAACCAATGACCCACTCAACATTTAAAAGCGTATCTTGATCGCCGCCGCCCATGTTGGCCATGCCAGTGGAAAGATCAATGGTTCCACCCAGTAGTAAACGGTTGGTGTAGCGGTAATCGACGATATCGATATCGTCACCACCATTGATCACATCCATCCCCAGTCCACCAATCAAGGTGTCCCCGCCGCCGTAGCCCAGGATGGTGTCGTTGCCATCAAACCCTTCCAGCCGATTGACGGTACTGGTTCCAACCAAGGAATCATTGCCAGCCCCACC
>JBKCVY010000173.1:0-7600 GCA_046317475.1 Cyanobacteriota bacterium
ATGGGGGATGCCAATGCCTCGATCCCCACGCCAGGCCCCGTGCATGGGCGTCCAATGTTTGCCGCTTTTGGAGGCGCATTGGCGCCCAGCTGCCTGACGTTTGTGAGCCAGGCATCATTGGAGGCAGATGTGCCCCGCCGACTTGGGCTAAGGCGAGCCTGTGTGCCTGTGGTGCATACCCGCGGCATTGGCAAGGCGGAGATGCGCAACAACTCTTCCTTGCCACAGATGGAGGTAGATCCCCAAACCTATGAGGTATTTGCGGATGGGGAGTTGCTGAGCTGTGAGCCGGCTGAAGTATTGCCGATGGCACAACGCTATTTTTTGCTCTGATTACTTGAGCCCCCTCTGACGCTGACGCTCCAGTTTTTCAGCCCGCTTGCGATCCTCATTGATCCTTCTCTTCTGGTCCCTCATTTGCTGCGATTGCTGTTTCACCATGCGCTGTTCATGTTGAAGCGCGAGTTTTCTCGCGGCCTTGACGTCTGCCATCGCCTTACGACGTTCGAGATAGTTGGTGATTTTCATCTTGAGATTGGCGGGTTTGAAACCAAACAGGCCGATGGAACCAAAGTAGGAAAAAATAATATTCTTATCCGTGACTGGATTCCAGGCCATAAGCCCAAATCCAATGAATCCCAAAAAGCCAAGAAACGATGTTCGAAATATATTTTTATAGAGCTGTTTATATTGTGGTGAGTTGGTCCGTGGCAGGCGATTGGGTAAATCCGCCGCCGCATCCCTGATCGAAGCGAGCAGCTGACTCTTGAGCTCAGCAAGTGGAATCTCTCTGGCCTGATCAGGGATGGCGGGACCTTGAAGGCTCGACATCTTAAACCGCAGCTCTTCAAATGAAGATGACGAGCTGATGGCATTGAGCAACTGCTTCTCTTTTGCCTTGATTAGCTTGACCTGCTGGTTGTTGTACCTTGTCAGATCCAATCTATTCTTATGCACTGCAAAAATCAACATTGGCTGTATCAAAATAAACAGCAGAGCCATCACAGCGGCCAGGCGTGAGATGCGAAGCTGGAACAAGCCCAAGGCAGGGGCCCGCAAGTAAGCCGCCACATGAATGAACGCCATTCCCGCCAAGGGAATCGAGACAAAGTTGACGAGCGTGGCGGCAAAGTTGAGGATCCAATTTGGGTCCAGAAGCCTTGGTGGCAGAACATCGAAGAGGACAACAGCCGCATAGAGCGCCAGCAAAAGCAAGCCGCTTCGGCTGAGTAAGCGGGAGAGGGATGCTGCTTCCAACGTGACGGCGCAATCGGTAGGCACAGCTTAGTAGCCCTTCAATCAAAAGGACCCTCCCGAAGGACTAAATCGAGCCATAGGGGCAGTCCCCCTGGCACGTCCAGGCCAAGTTCTGCCGCAACTGAAGGCAAAGATTCCCTCGCTAACAAGTTACCTTGCGTGTTTGTGGTGTATCAGCACGTTTCTATAGCAACCGTTGCTCCATTTCTTCGTGAGTCCGGGGGCACTGGCCTGCCAGCCGTAGACTCTTTTGGTTGTCTTGATCTCTCCAAGCTTTCAATATTGATTTTGGTATAGATAAGAAACACTGCGGAAGCCGTCGCAACCGGCTTAAAAACACCCCTACAGGAATGAGAAAAGGCTGTGTGGAGACAAGAGGAAGGACAAGCTTGCGATATGTATAGTTCGGAGAGTTGGTTTTTTTTCAAATTGAGGGGGGATACCAGAATCAACGACTATTGCTTGGACGACCAAACAATCAAACAATTCATTTATTAAATGTCGCAAACCACGAAATCCCCCAAAAGGTCATCAAAGCTCAGATGAAATTAACCCCTGCTGACAAAATAAGCAAGAACAGAAGGGCAATCTCCCGAAAAAATAGACGTCGGACTGAAAAAGTCATACGAAAGAGAGTGGATTAATTTGGCAACTATCGAGTAGGTTTACAAAAAAACCTCCCCCTAGGGGAGGCTTGTAATAAAAAAGGATTAGATCAGGCGAATCTGGAGATTTTTTTTCTAAGACGTCTGGTCCAGCCAAAGGCCGCACCTGCACCCAGCAGAGGGAGGGGGCCAGGAACATAACTATATTCGTAACGGACACGTACAGTTCCGTCAAATAATGCCTGGCTTGCTCCTGTGCTGTTAAATGAGAAAGCAATACCGGGACTTGTAGCTGCAAAAACGTGTGTGAAATACGAACTAGCCAATGTGGCTGTAGGTGGATTTGTGAAGGAAGAACCAGATATACTGATTACTGGACCAAAAACATTTGTTGCACTACCAGTAATTGCTTTGCTAGTTAAACTAGTCGTAGCGGGCCCAGCAATACTGATTGGTAGTCCGGCAGGTCCTGAAACACCAGGAGCTGTACCAAGATTCTTGAACTTAATCTCGAGAGTACCGCTGAATGGGCCATCAGCTGGACAGGTTGTTTGTTCATCATCGCAAATCACACGAGCCACACCACTAGCCGTAAGGGTGGGAAAATAGAACTGGAATCCAGTAACCGTGGGCTGATTGTGTGTTGGATTGGCAGCCTCAACCGCAGTGGGATTGAATGCTGAAAAGATTCCAGTCGGAAAAGATTTGCCAACCGAATTTGAACCTGATCCGTTGAATGGGATGGTTTCAGGCGCATCCCATGTGCCCGTAAAGGCATGCGCTTGGGTTGGCAGAAGGGAGATTCCAACGGTCGCAACTGGAATCAATGCCTTCAAGGACGGGGCGAATTTCATCTAAGGAAAGCAAACCGTGGTTTCACCCTAGCTGGACGAGAGGCGTTTGGCAACCGCCCATCGGGCAGAATGCGCCAGCGTCAGCGAATCCAGACCCAAAATCGTCCATGGCCGGATTTTTGCGCGATGGACTAGTGACTGACGGGGATTCGTAGCAATCGCAACCGGTTGGGGTCCCGCAGCACACCAGGATCTACACACATTCCCACTGACATATGTTCACAGGATACGCGCCTAACCACGGATACGACGAATATTTCAGCGCACCTGAGCGGCCGCGGCCAGCCCTCCACCCCCTGCTGTCATCCCTGGGTCGCATGGGTCTCGAACAGCTCAACCACAACCACGCCGCGGCCGGCATGCTGCTGCGGCGCCTGGGGGCCACTTTTCGCCTGAATGATTCCGGCAGTCTCGGAGTGGAGCGCATCCTGCCCTTTGACCCCCTGCCCAGGCTGATCCGGGCCAGCGAGTGGGAGAAACTGCAAAGGGGATTGTTCCAACGATTGGAGGCCATCGACCTGTTTTTGGCCGACGTGTATGGAGAGGGGCGCATTCACGCCGATGGTGTCGTGCCCCGGGAGGACGTGGAGAGTTCCCACGGCTGGCGGCCCCAAGTACAGGGCATCCAGCCCCCCCTTGGCCGCTCGTGTCACATCTCGGGATTGGATTTGGTACGAGACGGCCAGGGCACCTGGCGAGTTCTGGAAGACAACCTGCGCTGCCCCTCCGGCGTGGCCTATTTCCTTGAAAACCGGCGCGTCATGAAACGCATCTTTCCCAGCCTCTTCGCCGGACGCACGGTGCAACCCATCGACAACTACGCCTCCCAGCTGTTGCAGGCCCTTCGTGATCTAGCTACATGGACCGACAACCCCAAGGTGGTGCTCCTGACTCCTGGGGTCTACAACAGCGCCTATTTCGAACACAGCTACCTCGCCCAGCAGATGGGCATCCAACTGGTGGAAGGTCGCGATCTCGTCGTCGAAGACCGGCGTGTGTGGATGCGCAGCACGGCTGGCCTGGAGCCAGTGGACGTGATCTACCGCCGCATTGATGATGATTTCCTCGATCCAGAGGTGTTTCGAGAGGACTCCATCCTGGGCGTGCGCGGGCTCATGGCCGCCTACGCGGCAGGCCGGGTGGCCATCGCCAACGCTCCAGGCACGGGGGTGGCCGATGACAAATTGATCTATGCCTACGTGCCAGACATGATTCGCTACTACCTTGCGGAGGAACCCATCATTGAGAATGTACCGACCTATCTTTGCTCCCGTCCGGAAGAACGCTCCTATGTGCTCGCCCATCTGCACGAGTTGGTCGTAAAATCGGTGGCCGAAGCTGGTGGCTACGGCATGTTGATCGGCCCCCATGCCAGCAAGGAAGAGATCGCCATCTTTGCCTCCAAAATCGAGGCAGATCCCCGAAACTTCATCGCCCAGCCCACCTTGGAACTCTCCACCGTTCCCTCCCTCAGTGAAGGGGAAATTTACCCCTGCCATGTCGATCTTCGCCCCTACGTTTTGCGTGGCAAGAGCAACTGGGTCACTCCCGGTGGGCTCACCCGTGTGGCCCTGCGCCGAGGCTCCCTGGTTGTGAATTCCTCCCAAGGAGGCGGTTGTAAAGACACCTGGATTGTTGATGATTCGACGATAGACCGTGAGGAGGTCTTGTCATGCTGAGCAGGGTTGCCGATTCTCTCTACTGGATCAACCGTTACGTGGAACGGGCTGAAAATATTTCCCGTTTTGTTGAAGTCAGCGAAGCCATGGCCCTTGACTGCCCACCGGGAAGCGCGGAGCCTTGGCTACCCCTGATCGATGCCAGTGGCGACAGGGAACTCTTTGACACGCTTTACCCCTCCGGCAGCCCGGAAGACGTGGTCAACTTCCTGGTACGTGAACCGGACAACCCCAGCAGCGTGGTGAATTGCATCACTTTCGCCAGGGAAAACGCCCGGCAAATCCGTGATGTGATCACCACGGAAATGTGGGAACAAATCAATGGTTGCTATTGGGGGTTGAAAGAACCTGACTATTGGGAGCAACCTCCCCAGGAGCAGTTGCGGATCATCCGCCGTGATTGTCAATTGTTCTATGGCATCACCGATGCCACCTTGAGCCGGGACCTCTCTTGGCAGTTCAGCCGCTTGGGACGCCTCCTGGAACGGGCCGACAAAACCACACGCATCCTGGATGTGAAATATTTCCTACTTCTCCCCTCCAATGAAGATGTGGGCGGTGTCCTGGATGAATTGCAGTGGATCGCCCTGCTACGCACCGCAGGCGCCTACCAGATGTTTCGCCAATCCCAGCAACGGGCCATCGCCCCCCAGGCTGTGGCCAACTTCCTGTTGCTCGATCCCATCTTTCCCCGCTCCGTGCGCTACTGCCTGGAGCGCATCAGCGAAACCCTGCGCATCATCCGCGGCAGTTCCGTGCCAGGCGCCCCCGATGAACTGGAATGCCTGGCGGGCCTCACCCTCGCCCGCTGGAGCTACACACGCATCGAGGATCTCATTGCCACTGGCCTCCATGAGGCCATCGACCATCTCCAACAAGACCTCAATCGCCTACACAGTCTCATCGAGAAGCGCTATTTCATTGCCCTCCCCACGACCTGCACTCCGTCCAACCCCGAGCCGGCATGCGCGCCCACATAATCCATACCCTTCGCTACCGCTATTCCGCCCCGATTCTGCTGGGTCCCCACCGGTTCTGTCTGAAGCCCAGGGGCCACGGCTTCCAGCGCCTGCTGCGGTTCCAACTGGACGTTACCCCCGAACCCGACACCCTCTATCCCCTCCTGGCCGCCAGCGGTGACGAGATCCTCCGCGCCCGCTTTCTTGGTAGCACCGATCGTTTCCTGGTGCGGGCCAGCAGTGAGGTGATCACCCAAACGCCCCCCCCCCTGGACATGTGCTTGGAGGTCAACCCTCCCCTGCTGCCCTATCCGGTGGGCCACCTCAACGGAGATTTGATAGGAGCTCTAGAGGGATGGCTGCCCAATGGCCAGCACGATCCCGCCGCCGTGGATCTGGCCCAGGAAGCCCTTACCGGCTGCGATCAAATGGCGGTGCCCTTCCTCAACCAACTGGTGGCCATCATCCAAGACCGCGTCAAATACACCCAACGGCACATGGGCCCCGCCTGGCCCGCGGGCCGCACCCTCAAGGAGCGGGTGGGCTCCTGCCGGGACCTGGCCATGCTGATGATCGAATCCTGTCGCTGCGTGGGACTCCCCTCCCGATTCGTCAGCGGCTATCACCTGGTGGAGCCCAAACCGAAAGCGTACGACCTCCACGCCTGGGCCGAGGTGTACTTGCCCGGCGCCGGCTGGCGCGGCTACGACCCGAGCGGTGGCGGTCTCATTGATGATCGCTACATCGTGCTGGCCACCTCCTCCAAAGCCCACCTCACGGCGGCGGTCTCGGGCAGCTTCTCCGGTTCCACCCCGGTGGAGAGCGAGCTGAAATGGACCATCCAGGCTGAGGTGCTCGACCCCGAGAATGGCGCGGGTCAAGGTGAAGATCTGGAGCGGGGCCGGCCGGCTGGTAGCCAATGCTTCAGCGATCCGCCCCTCGACGCGCCATGACGGGTAGAGCTTTGGGCCCCGCGGACATGGTTGCTTCCTCCCTTCCCACCTCCACCTCCTTTGTCCATCCCCTGGCGGCGGACATGCGACGCCATCTGTTCTCCAGCCAGGCCAAGGCCCCAGCCCTCGCCACCATCCACGACCATTACCTTTGCCTGGCCCTGGCCGTGCGAGACAGACTCCTGGCCAATTGGGTGGACACGGCCGAGACCTACACCAACCAGCACGTCCGCACCGCCGTCTATCTCTCCGCCGAATACCTTTTAGGCCCCCATCTGGAAAACAACCTGGTGAACCTTGGTCTCTACCGTGAGGCGGAGGCCGCCTGCGAAGAACTGGGTCTCTCGCTCGACCAGCTCATCGCCGAAGAACCGGAGCCGGGCTTGGGCAACGGAGGTTTGGGGCGTCTGGCGGCGTGCTTCCAAGAATCGATGGCCACTCTTGAATTGCCTGCCATTGGCTATGGCATTCGCTACGAATTCGGCATTTTCCGTCAGCAGATTGGCCCCAGTGGCCAGGTGGAAAGCACCGATCCCTGGCTGGCCCGAGGCAATCCCTGGGAAGTCATTCGCCCCGAGTGGACCTATCCCGTGATCATCGGCGGCCAAATGGTTGTCGGCGTCGCCTATGACACACCCATCTTGGGTTACGGCGTACGCACCGCCAATACGCTTCGCCTTTGGTCTGCCCATGCGCCTGAGGATTTTGATTTCGCCTCCTTCAACGCTGGCGACTACACCCGGGCGGTGCTGCACAAAGTGCAATCCGAAACCCTTTCCAAGGTGCTCTATCCCAATGATGAGATGGAGCAGGGCAAACGATTGCGCTTGAGCCAGCAGATCTTCTTCGTCTCCTGTTCCCTGCAGGACATGTTCCGCATCCTGAAGGGTCAGGGCCTGAGCGTGACTGATTTCCACAAGAAATACGCCATCCAGCTCAACGACACCCATCCCGCCATTGCCGTGGCCGAACTGATGCGCCTGCTCATTGATGAGCATGGCGTGGAGTGGGACACGGCCTGGGGCATCACGACCGCCAGCATCAGCTACACCAATCACACCTTGCTTCCGGAGGCTCTCGAATGCTGGGGCCTGGAGCTCTTTCAACAATTGCTCCCCCGCCAGCTGGAGATCATCTTCGAGATCAATGCCCGCTTCCTGCGGATGGTGCGCCTCCGCTATCCCGGCAAGCCAGAGATGCTGGAAAAGCTCTCCCTCATCCAGGAAGGTCCCCAGCGCAAGGTCCGCATGGCCCACCTGGCGGTGGTGGGCAGCCACCAGGTGAACGGGGTGG
>JBKCVY010000174.1:0-2381 GCA_046317475.1 Cyanobacteriota bacterium
TGATCGCGCTCTGCGCCTCCCGCTCCTCCTCCTCGGCCTCGTCGGCCCCCATGCCCTGGGCATCGAGCAACAGCTTGACGCCAAACCCCAAAAACAACAGGGCCGCCAGCCAACGCACCACGGTGGGGGGCAACACTTCGCGCAGGCCGTAACCCACGGCCAGTGAGAGCAGGGTGACGGCGGTGAGGGCGGCGAAGGCCCCGATGAACACATCCCTGCCGCGGTGGCGCGTCGCGAGGATCAGGGCCATGAAAAATGTCTTGTCACCCAGTTCGGCCAGGGTGATGGCGGACAGGCTGGCCCCGAAGGCCACCACGCCGGGATCGGAAAGAAGGGGAGCGGTCATCGCGGCACCCTGCGGCGGATCCCATGAAGAAGTCATGAGATTTAAGCCCAACGCGCGCTGGGGGCAGGCAGCTCCACCAGCAGCTCACAGCGGCCGGGGCGGCTGTCGCCAAGTCGCAGCTCCCCACCATGGCGCCGGGCGATGGCACGGCTGATGGCCAATCCAAGGCCGCTGTGGCCGCCACGATCGGCGCCGCTCCAAAACCGCTCGAACATCCGATCCTGGCTCTGGGGCGGGATCCCCAGGCCTTGATCCGCCACGGCAATCCTCAGCAGACGGCCGGCCTTGGCCACCCGCACCGTCACGCTGCCTCCCTCGGGACTGTGACGGATGGCATTGAGCAACAGGTTGGTGAACAGGCGCAGGAGCTGCGCGCTGTGGCCCTGGATGGGGATGGTGTGGTGCTCCGGGTTGGGGGTGAGGGACAGCGTGACCGAACGGGCCGCCGCCTGGGGGGCATAGCAGCGGATCAGATCTTCCAGCAGCTCCAGCAGATCAAACGCCTCACCGGCCTCCAGAGCCAAGGGGCCCTCCAGCCCGGCCTCCTCCTGGCGGGCCAGCAAGGACAGATCTTCCAACAACTCCCCCATGCGTCGGCTGAGGCCATCCAGCTCCCGCCAGGCCAGGTCTGGCGCGTCACGCAGCTCCGGCGGCACCGCCGCTAGCAGGGCGCGCAGCGCTGTGAGCGGGTGGCGCAGCTCATGGGAGGCATCCGCCGTGAAGCGCCTCAAGGTGTTCACCTGACGTTGAAGGGGGAGGAAGGCCGCCCTGAGCATGCGACGTCCCACCAGCAAGGCCGCCATGGCGGTGACAAGGCCTCCGAGCAGCAGACCCCTCCGGAGCCGCCGCAGATCCTCGAGAGCCGCCTGATTGGACAGCGCTACCCGCACAAAGCCCAGCCGCACTGCGGTGGTTCCATCCCGTCCGGGCACCTGGCTGTCGACCGGTTGCCAGAGGCTCATGCCATCCCTCCAACGCTGCCAGATCGGCCGCGGCGGACCATTGGTGGCAATGGATGGACTGGTCCTGGACAAGGGCGGCGGTGGCAAGGGGAGAAGGCCCTGCTCACTGAGCAGGGAACCGTTCACGTCAAACCATTGCAACCGTTGTCGCTCCAGTGCTGGCAGGGCGACCACCCAGCGTTCGGCCTGAAACTTCGCCCGGCTTTCCGGCTCACGGGTTTCGTGGGCGATCAACGGCAGTTGCGCGGCGGCACTGGCCGCCAGCTGGCGCAGTTCCGTGCGCTGATCCTCCACCCGCCAAACGGCGATGCCCCAGTAGAGCGAGCCGGAAAAGGCAACCAGCAACAGGAGGGCAAATCCGGCCCCCTGCAGCGCGAGGCGCCGCTTCAAGCGCAACGGATCAGGCGGCAGCGGTGGGGTTGACGCGGTAGCCAAGGCCATAAACCGTCTCGATCAAATTGGCCGCACAGCCAGCGGCCATCAGCTTTTGACGCAGGTTGCGCATGTGGGCCCGCAGGGCATCCTCGCCCACTTCGCGGCGGCCATCACCGATGCCGTGCAGCAGCTCCCCCTTGCTGAGGCTGTCGCCGCCAGACCTCAACAACTGCTCCAGCAGCAGCGCTTCCTTGCGGGTGAGCTCCAGGCCGCTGTCGCCCAGACGCAGGCAGGTCTGGCCGGGCACCAGCGCCAGGGGGCCCCAGCGCAGCTCGGTGGTGAGGGGGCGATCACGACGGCGCAACAGGGCCTGCAGGCGAGCCCGCAGCACCGGCGGATCAAACGGCTTCACCACGTAATCATCTGCCCCCAGCTCCAGGCCACGCACCTTGTCGTCCGTGCCATCGCGGGCCGTGAGCATCAGCACCAGGGGCTGATGGCCGGCACGCCGCCTCAGCTCCCGACACACCGTGAGCCCGTCGCAGCCGGGCAGGCCCACATCCAGCAGCACCAGATCGATCGCCTCGCGAGTGGTGATCGCCAGGGCCTCGGGCCCATCGGCGGCGGCGGCGAGGGCGTAGCCCCAGGAGTGCAGCAGGGCGAGCAGGGCCTGGCGCAGATCGGGATCGTCCTCGACG
>JBKCVY010000175.1:0-2315 GCA_046317475.1 Cyanobacteriota bacterium
ACGCTGAACCAGTTGAAATCCCTGGGATCTAATCTTCTGTACATCCAAAGCGGCGTCGCCACCACCGGCAGTCCCGCCTCCCAAGGGGCCGGCTCGGCCACCACCCTCACCCTGGAGGACGCCCGGGCCATCGCCAACTCGTCCTCCGCCGTAGCAGCGGTGGCGCCGGTCTTGAACCGACGGGCCCAGGTGGTGTTCGCCGATCGCAACACCAGCACTGTTGTGGTGGGCACCATGCCCGACTACGTGATGGTGCGCGATTTCCTTCCCCTCACTGGCCGCTTCTTCAACGCGGACGATGTGGACCGGGCGGCTCGCGTTGCCGTACTGGGTCAGACGGTGGTGGACAACCTGGGGCTGAACGCCGAGAGCGCTATGCAAAAAACCGTGCGTATCCAGGGCGAACCTTTCACGGTGATCGGCACGTTGGAATACAAGGGCGTAACCTCCTTCCGTGACCTGGATGATCAGGTGGTGATTCCCCTGACGACGATGGCCAGCCGGATCGTTGGCGTCAACGCCATCAGTGGCATCGCCCTGGATGCCATTTCCGTCTCAGCCAAGCAGCCGGAGCAGATGGAGGCCGCCCAATTTCAGATCGAAAATCTGCTGCGGCGCCGCCATCACATCACCCCCCCACGTCAGGATGATTTCTTTATTCGCAGCCAGGCCGATCTGGTGAGCGCCTCCGCCTCCGTTGCCTATGTGTTCACGGCCCTGTTGGGCGGGTCCGCGGCCATCTCCCTCCTTGTGGGCGGGATTGGCATCATGAACATCATGCTGGTTTCCGTGAGTGAACGCACGCGGGAGATCGGCATCCGCCGTGCCATCGGCGCCCGTCGCTCCGACATTCTTCAGCAGTTTTTGATCGAGGCGGTGGTGCTCTCCCTCAGTGGGGGCCTGGCGGGTGTGGCCCTGGGCGTGGTGGCCTCCTTGGCGATCAACGCGGCCTTTGGCTGGCGGGAGGGCATTTCCTTGGCCGCTGTGCTGGTTTCCCTGCTCTTCTGCATGGTGATCGGTGTGTTTTTTGGCTCCTGGCCGGCCCGCAAGGCCGCCGGGCTCGATCCGATCACCGCGTTGCGGGGGGATTAGGTGATGCTGCGGTTGGAGCATGTCGGCAAAACGTACCAGTTCGGCGAAGGCAGCGTGCCGATCCTGCGCGATATCACCCTCACCATCGTGCGGGGGGACTATGCCGCCATCATGGGGGCCTCCGGCTCTGGCAAGTCCACCCTGATGAACATCCTCGGCTGCCTGGAGCCCCCGAATCAGGGTCGCTATTTCTTTGCTGGCCAGGATGTTACCCGCCTGAGCGATGATGAGCGCACGGATTTGCGCAATTTCCGCATCGGCTTTGTCTTTCAGCAGTTCAACTTGCTCGGTCGCCTGAGCGCCCTGGAGAATGTGATGTTACCGATGGTGTATGCCGGCTATTCCCGTGCCGAGCGGCGGCTGCGGGCCCGCTGGATGTTGGAGCGGGTGGGGCTCGGGCAACGGATCCACCATGTGCCGAGCCAACTCTCCGGTGGTCAGCAACAGCGGGTTGCCATTGCCCGGGCCCTCGTCAACCAGCCGGAGCTCGTCTTGGCCGATGAACCCACCGGCGCCCTGGATTCCCGCACCGGCCAGGAGGTGATGGATCTGATCGCCGAGTTGCACCAGGAGGGCATCACCATCGTGCTGGTGACGCACGATCTGGCCGTGGCGGAACGCAGCCAGCGGATCATTCGCCTGGAGGATGGGCGGATTATTGCTACCGGGGGGGACTCCCCTTGACAGAGTCCGGGCGACTTCATGGGTCGCACGTTCCATGGCGGAACACGGCTTTTCCCCAGCGACAGGGGAGGTGCATGTCCGCGGGCTGGCTGGCCAGCATCCATGGGAGGGCAACGGGTGCCGGGATCGTGCGGGAATGATTGTGGATGCCGTCCATGTCAACGGTCCGGAGTGGCTTCCTCAGGACTGCTCTGGATGGGGGATGGGGGATGGGGGCGATTTCACACCGCTGCTCGGTGTCACCAACCATGGGTCACGCCTCAGCGCGGCGGTTGAGCAGCTCGTCCACCACCCGCCGGTCGATCCCAAGGCTTTCCAGCCTGGACCGGGCCTGCCCCGGCTCTTCACGCAGCGCCTGCCGCAGTGACCCATCCCACACCAGATCGGCGATCGGACCAACCTGCAGGCGAAACCATTCGGCGAGGGAGGAATCAGCCGTCGCGGCTGGGGTTGGAGCCTCGGGGCGCCTGGATTTTGCCAAAGCCAACTCCAACGTGGCCGGATCCAGGTGTTGATTGTACGGCGACAATTAGTTGGAC
>JBKCVY010000176.1:0-2320 GCA_046317475.1 Cyanobacteriota bacterium
CCCAATGGGTGGTGTACACCGGCACCCATGACAACGCCACCACCCAGGGCTGGTGGCACCACGTGGATGACGGTGTTCGCGGCCAGGTGGCCGCGTTGGTTGGGGGCCATGTGCATGCCCCGGCTTGGCAACTGTTGGAAGTGGCCCTGCGCTCCTCCGCCGAACTGGTGGTTGTGCCCGTCCAGGATTTGCTGGAGCTGGGCCATGAAGCCCGTTTCAACACGCCGGGCACCACCGAAGGCAATTGGTGCTGGCGCCTCGACCGTCCCCTGGAGGCCCTGCAAGGTCCCCTGAAGGGCTTCGCGGAGATGGCCCGTGCGGCTCAGCGGGATGGGGGCGATGCCCCAGCTGGGGCGGGTGATGGAACGGCCTGGGCGGGCACCCTGTAGACCACGGTGGTGGCCTCCCCGGCGGAGGCTTGGGTCTTGGGGGTGGCTGGTTCGGCCAGTGGCTTGCCGCGCCATCGCACCGCGCCGGGCCCGGGGTTGGGAATCAGGCGCAGTTCAAACGGGGGCTCCACAGGCAAGGCGATCTCCCCCCGCAGTCCCTCAAGACGGGTGGTGCCCCCGCGGGGGCCACTCACCTCCAACCGGCTGGGCTGCCCCAACCGCAGGCTCAGCACGCCAAGGCTGAGGTCCTCCCCAAGGGTTGGCGTTTCCCGGATCAACAGATCCATGGCCTGGCCCTTGGCCGCCTGGGAAAGGGGGGCCAGGTCGGGGAAGGGGGGGACATCTCCCCTGTCCTGCCGGGGTTGGCGGCCCCGGGGCGAAGGGGGTGCTTCCGTGGGCGGGGGGGCCAAGGGAATGGGGCGGAGCGCCAGTTGCCCCTGGCGCGCCAGGCGCTCTTGTTGCAAGTTCACCGCATAGAGCAGGCCCAAGGTGAGGGCGCCGTAGGCCAAGGCCCCTTGCCAGCGGGTCAACACCGGACTGTTGAAGGGCTGCAGCACGGCTACCCCCGGGCCGGGCCGGTGGACCCGTCCCATGGTTCCTTGGTCCACGTGCGGCAGCACTCCCTCGAGGCTGTTGGCGGGGAGATCCAGTTCTTGCTCCAACAGGAGCAGCATGGTGCGCAGGTAGGTGGCCCCCGGAAGGCGTTCCTTCCAACCCTTTTCCAGAGCTTCGAGCACGGCGATGCTGATGCGGGTGCGCGCCGCCAGTTCCCCCAGCCGGAGCCCCTTGGCTTCCCGCGCCTCCCGCAGCATCTGGCCGATGGCACGGAGGGGATCTGGAGGTTGGTTGGTGGCGTGTTTGGCCCAGGGGACGGGCCAGGGCCAACGGAACCAGACGGCGAACCGGGCGCTACGAGTGGGGCTTGTCATCCCGAGGTGGGGGCTCCCTGGATGGAGGGATCCTGGAAAGGGGTCATGGCCACATGGCGCCAGCGGCCTTCTTCCAGCCGACCCAGGCTGATCGGTCCGATGGCGAGGCGTTGCAAATCCAGGACGGGATGGCCCAGCCGTTCCGCCGTGCGGCGAATTTGTCGATTGCGGCCTTCGCCCATGCGGATCTCCAGCAAGGTGTGGCGGCCGTCCCGCCGCAAGGAACGCACGTCCACGGGGGCGCAGGCCACCCCGTCCAAAGGCACGCCAGCTCTCCAGAGGCGAAGGGTTTCGGGGGTGGGATGGCCCGCCACCCAAGCGCGATAGGTCTTGCGGTGGCCATAGCGGGGATGGGTGAGACGGAGGGTGAGGGCCCCATCGTTGCTGAGCAGCAGGGCGCCGCGGCTGTCGGCGTCCAGTCGGCCCACCGGATGAAGGCCAGTGTTGTGGCGCCAGCGTTCCGGGAGGAGGTCCAGCACGGTGGGGCGACCCTGGGGGTCGTGGCAGGTGCAGAGCACGCCGGCGGGTTTGTTGAGCAGGATCGTCAACGGGGCTGGAGGGGCCGCCAGGGGCACGCCGTTGATGGCGATCTGATCAACGGTGGGGTCGGCCAGCTGGCCCAGGGTGGCCGGTGCGCCGTTGACCCGCACCAGGCCCTGGCGCATGAGGGCCTCCGCGTGGCGGCGGGAACAGAGTCCCGAGCCGGCGATCAGCTTCTGCAGCCGTTCTTTGGTCATGGATCCATTGTGGGCGGCGGCGCGGGCGGGGAGGGATCGCGAAAACAATGGTATGGTTACGAAACAACAAGGTTTCGCAACCCTGCCGAGATGCCCGCGATCTTTCTGGACACCTCCGCCGCCCAGGCCCAAACCGGTGATTTGCTTCGTTCCTACCTGCGGGACATCGGCCGGGTGCCCCTGCTGACCCACGAGCAGGAAATCACCCTCGGCCGCCAGGTGCAGGACCTTGTGGCCCTTGAGGAGTTGGAGGCCGAGCTCACCC
>JBKCVY010000177.1:0-1112 GCA_046317475.1 Cyanobacteriota bacterium
GCCCTGGATCGGGAGCGATCCATCGGCAGGCTGGTGCTGAAGGGCTGGACCATCGACGTGGCGCGTCAGCAGGGAGCCTCCTTGGCGGCGGACCTGCGGCGACGCGACTACACCATCAATGCCATCGCCCTGCTCCTCCCCCTGGGCGGCACGCCCCTGACCCTGGTGGATCCCCTCCAGGGTCTGGAGGATCTGCGGAACGGGGTGCTGCGAGCGATTGCGGAGGCCAATCTCCTGGACGATCCCTTGCGGCTGCTGCGGGGCCCGCGGCTAGCGGCGGAATTGGGTTGCACCATCGCTCCAGGAAGCTGGCGGTGGATCGTGACGCATCGGGCCCGGCTCGCGTCCGTGGCGGGTGAGCGGGTGTTGGCCGAGCTGCTGCGCTTGGTCAGTTGCGCCGGTGGGGCCAGGGGGGTGGATCTGCTCCTGCGCGGCGGTCTGTTGGAGGCCTGGACCGGCGGACCCGCCACCACAGACGAGCCCGCGCTGGCGACGGCCCATCTCACCCTTGAGGAGGCTGCCCGTCGCGGGATGACGGAGGACGAGGCCAGCGCGGCCCTGCCGATCGCCAGGCTGGCCGCTTTGCTGAGTGAGGAGGCTCTGGGGGCGATGCATGCCAGCAATCTGTTGCGGCGTCGCTGCCGCCAATTGCGGCGCTGGCGGAAGCGGTTGCTCTCCCTAGGCCTGCGCGACCAGGGATTTGGGGGCCTTCCGGAGGACGAACAGATGGCGCTGCACAGCCAGCTGGGCGAGGATTTGCCAGCCCTCTTCCTGGATTTGTCTCCTCCCGTGGCCGCGGCGGCCCTGGCGCGGTGGCGGGATCGCGAAGACCCCCTTTTCCATCCCCAAGCGCACTGGGATGGCGTGGACCTCCAGAACCAGCTTGGTCTCAGGCCAGGGCCCCGGCTAGGCCAGCTGCTGGCCTACCTTCTGGCGGAACGGGCGTTTGGCCGTCTCCCCCGTGACGCTCGCTTGGATTCCCAGACGTTGCGGGTCGCCCGGGGGTGGCTTGCCGCCAAAAGTGACCCTTGCCATGATTAACTTCATAACGCAATGGCGTTGACCACCGCCTGGCGCAGTTTTCTGTTTTTTGCCACCCCTCCCATGAGTGT
>JBKCVY010000178.1:0-4780 GCA_046317475.1 Cyanobacteriota bacterium
GGTGATCGCAACCGGTCCCATCGCGCGAGGGCATGGGCGGACATTGGTTCGCCGAGGGTCTCGCGAGCTTCGGGAATCCGGTTGAGGAAAGTCCGGGCTCCCCAATGGCCAGACTTGCTGGGTAACGCCCAGTGCGGGAAACCGTGAGGACAGTGCCACAGAAACACACCGCCGATGGCCCCGTTGGGGGATCAGGCAAGGGTGCAAAGGTGCGGTAAGAGCGCACCAGCGGCATCGAGAGGTGCCGGCTTGGTAAACCCCGGTCGGGAGCAAGGCCAGGGCCTCGGCCCGCGGAGCAAAGGTTGGCCAGTTTCCGCTCCGTCCTATGTGCGCCGCTGGAGGCCGCCGGCAACGGCGGTTCGAGAGAGATGATCCACCACCGTCGCCCCGACAGCCCCGGCTGGGGGGGGAGACGGGGAACAGAACCCGGCTTACGGCCTGCTTTCTCCCCCCTTTCCAGACATCTTGGGCAAGAATATTAAGAATTGCATTGCCTTTTGCTTGGTCCCATTGGACAACCCCCCCCATTGACCGGTTGTAAGTAGGTAAAAGTCTCCATTACTGGTCCTTGGTTTCCGATCGACTGGGTCAAAAGGGTTCGACACCACTTGAAGTGGTTCCTTTGTCTTGGATTCCCCACTTTGAGATCGCACTTTTTCATGTCATTGACGGCCTTGTGAACAGTGTCTATTTTTTGGATGGTGCTTCTAGAGATATCTTTTTTCTTTAATCCAATACCCCTCTCTTCTCCAATCTCTGAGTATCGTGACCAAACTTAATTACGCCAAAACCCTGCCCCTTGGCTTTTTGCTTGCTGCCAGCATTGGCACAAGTGGCGCCCAAGCAGCCGATCCATGTGGTATGCACTACATGATTTCCGAACTAACAGTAGACACATTCTCGTGTTATGTAGGAGATAAAATGTTTAGCAATTTTGATTTTTCATGGACGGATGGAACATTCGCTTTTTCAAATTCACCCGCTGACCGGTTCACTTTCTCGGGCACTGGAATTTCACTGGCTCCCGGCACCCATACTTATTCCTATGATGTCTCTATTTTTGGCAGTCCAGACACGTTTTTGGAATATAGTACAGATATAATGAGTTCTTCCGATCCACTGCCCACTAGCATGCTGACAATGAGTGTGCTGAGCAATACCACAAATACTAATACGTCAGAAGCGAAATTCCCCAATGCAGGCAACCAGGTTGGATTGTCCGGAACATCAACCCGTTTCTTGGGCGAAATCAAGGTCGTTGGTGATCCGTCCTCCAGGATTGATGGTTTTACGGATAGCATCTGGCAAACACCAGGTCCTTTGCCTGTTCTTGGAGCGGGGGTAACGTTCGGTTTCAGTCGCAAACTTCGTAAGCGCATTAACGCGTCACTCTGATCATCAGATGTTCACTATAAGAGCTGGTCATGAGTTTCCAGCTCTTTTTTGCAGGTTTTTGCGTTTAAATCGGGCCGTTTTTTCATCCTTTGGTGTTTCACTGATTCCTTTGTCTCTTCTTTTCGTGTTTCCGCTTATCAATGCATGACTTATTTTGGGGGAGGCCTATGCATTCCCTCGGCTCCGAATCTATTGCCACTGTGGACGCTCGGTCACCGCTCCAGTTTAAAGGCTCACCTTCAAGAGAAAAAAGACTTTGAACTCTGTGGGGCTTTCACCACCTGATTGGATGGGCCCTCAGTTTTTGGAGTGCGCTTGCAGAAGTCTTGAGATACCTAGTCGTTCAGGGGGTGGGACGACCACCAAGGCAACGGTTTCAGCAATAGTTCTTGCTTTTTTTAAGATGGTCTTGCTTTAAGCAAGAAGTGAGTTCTGGGAGCTTCGACGGGGCCAACTTCGGTTAGCCAGAAATTGTATTGGCGCTACCGGAAGTGTTACCAAACCTTAAGTTAGATTCACCCCATAACTGACGGCTCGAAGTGTCATCAAAAGCTAATATCTTTGTGAATTAATGCTCACTGTTGCCAGAAAGCGTCGAAATGCGCTAGGATGCGAAGGGTCTAGGTTTACCTAGCTTCGCTTCTTTATCCTCTTCAGTCAAATCATGGTCTCACAATCACTTAAAAAGTGTATTCCCCTTGGGTTTTTGATGGCAGGCTCTCTCTTAGGAGCTTCTAGCGCCCAGGCCGCCGATCCATGCGGAATGTCCTACACGGTCGCTCAACTAGAAACTCCAGACTTCGCTTGTGACATCGGCGACAAGCGTTACAGCGAGTTTAATTTTTCATTCGATTCCGGCTCATTCTCCTTCAGCAATAGCCCCCTTGAACGGCATACCTTCTCCGGAACGGGTCTGATGCTGGCAAATTCAGTAACGCCCCATACCTACTCCTATACCGTATCAGTATTCACGGGCCCTGAAACCTTCCATCGCTACCGCACAGATCTTCAAAGTTCTTCCGATCCTCTTCCCACCGGTGCCACAAATGAACTAACTAATTCTGTCAATGGTAATATCTCCACGGCTGTGTTTCCTACCCCCGGTAGCGTTGTGGGCTTAAGTGGAACATCTGTAACTTTTACTGGAACCATCGAGAACATCCCAGCTGGTGCTGCTCGAATTGATGGTTTTACCGACAGCCTTTGGCAGACTCCTGGTCCAATGCCTATTTTGGGTGCCGGTGCGGTCTTCGGTTTCAGCCGCAAACTTCGTAGCCGTATCAAGGCTTCGGTTTAAGTCTCCCTAGTCCTAAGTGTTAAATCCGGGGGAAACCCCGGATTTTTTTTTGGGTTTGAATTTTGATTTGGCGTCAGATACGCACTCTCCAACGGAGTTTTCCTCACCCACCTCTGTGGGTGGCTCCCAGAGGAAAAGACGCTCTTGCACCGTCAAAGCTTTCTAATGGCGGCAGCCAGGCTTGGGAGGATTGGCTTCAACTTTAATAACTTGATATTCCGAAGACCCAGGCTTCAAAAAGCCAATTGGCTGAAGGTTTAGGGTGATTGTTTTATTTTGCAGCCCAAGACCTGATCTGGGCTTATTGTTATCAGTTGGTTCATCGCGTCGAAATGATCAAGATGCGGAAAGATTGAGGTGAATTAAAAGGTCTTGACGTCCTCCTTCCTTGGCGATTAGAGTGTTTCTGTACAGACTGATATGGTATTTGTTAGTTTGTGGGATTGGTTTGCTGGATTGGTTCGCTGGATTGGTTTGCTGGATTGATTGTCAGCTTCTAAGTCGCTTCACTGATATTTTCCGCAGAAACTTTTGCAAAACATGACATCTCCAAATGATCTTGGTGACCAAGCCAGATCCAAATCATTCCTCGAGATCATGACGGCAAGACCCTCAGAGTTCATGGTTTCTCTAGAAAGTGAATGGATTTCTAGAAAGTAAATGGATTCCCTGGATGGGCATCGCTCTGTTGCGCTAACCCAGTCTGCATGCAAACCTGACACAGGATGGAATCTCCACCGTCGATGACGCCTCAGCGTCGCGCCCAGCTTCAGGCCTTTCTCCAGGCGATTGGTCTCGACCCTTCGACCTCCGGTGGACCTGGCGTCACCACCGCGGACCTGGTTCCCCTGGAGGAAGCCTTGAGCCACAGCTCCCTGGGAGAGCCTCGCAACCATGAGCGCCTCGAATTTCTTGGTGACGCCGTCCTGCGCCTGGCCGCCACGGAGTTTCTGCGCCGTGAGCATGGATCGCTCCGCGTTGGCGAGCAATCTGCCCTGCGCGGTCAGCTTGTGAGCGATAGCTGGTTGGCGGGCCTGGGCGAGCGCTGCGGCCTGCTGTCGGTGGTGCGCCTGGGACCCATGGCCAGTGGAGACGCGGCGGGCCGGGCCACGGTGCTGGCCGAATGCACCGAAGCCCTGATCGGTGCCGTCTATTTGGCCTGGGGTGGCCCCAACGGGGGGCTCGATCCCGTGATCCATTGGCTCACCCCCCATTGGCGCGAAACCGCCGCCGCTGTCTTGGCGGATCCCCACAGGAACAACTGGAAGTCCGCACTTCAGGAATGGAGCCAGGGCCAGGGATTGGGATTGCCCCATTACGCCTGCCATGAGCGCAGCCTGGCCCATGGCGATCCAAAACGCTTTCACTGCATGGTCACGCTTGCTCTGCCGGGTGGGTTTGCTGCCCACCCTCCGCGGCGGGACCCCCTCGGAGAGGGCTGGGGTCCATCCCGTCGCCAGGCGGAGCAGGCGGCCGCACGGGATGCCCTGAAAGGGCTGGGGAATCCGATGGACAAGGCCCCCCCAGCCGCGCCGGCTGAGCGGCACGATCAGGGCGCCATTAACGGGCCCAACAAACCTCTGGCGCCAAAATCGCAAAGCGAGTTTCCAGATCCCGCCGCTTGGACTCACCCATGACGGCAGACTTCCTGCATCCATTAGAGGGTCTCCGCTCTCCCTTGGAATTGGGGCCAGCCGTTGTTCTGAGCATGCCCATATCACAAGCATCCTTTTGTGAAAAAAATCGCTGTCTGTTCCATTGCTCCTAACGCTGAGGCCGCACGCATGGAGGAATCGAAATTCTCACCTCGTGATTCCAATTGGATTCTCGCGCCACCCTGAGGTTGGCGCCCCAATCGCGACCGTTGTTGCTCCATCCCCCCCTAGGGCGACAATGAGCCCCCGCTGATCACTTGCGATTAATTTAGCTCTTCTTTGGCTTTCGTGATTGCAAGCGTTCGTTGCAGGGTAGGCAAAAAATTTTCAGGGAATCCTTTTACGCGAGTCCGCAATCAAAAGCTCCAGTCGAGGGTTTCACGTAACCATGGACGAGGCCGATTCTTTTGATTATGCCTTAAATTCTATGCAG
>JBKCVY010000179.1:0-15010 GCA_046317475.1 Cyanobacteriota bacterium
GCGCCACGGAATGCCGATCACGGCGAATTGAGCGTGTCATCCTCCGGGCCCCATGTCGCTCTCTGACACCTTCATCCGCCGCCCCGTGCTCACCACGGTGTGCAGCCTGCTGATCGTGATTGCGGGGCTGATCGCCATCCCGATCCTGCCGATCGAAAACCTCCCCGACATCGCTCCCCCCACGGTGAGCGTCACCGCGCGCTACCTGGGCGCCGATGCGGTGAGCGTGGAGCAGGGGGTGACGAGCGTGCTGGAGCAGCAGATCAACGGGGTGGAGAACATGGATTTCATCACCTCCACCAGCGCCGCCGATGGCAGCAGCTCGATCAAGGTGACCTTCACCAGTGGCAGCAACGGCGATATCAACCAGGTGAATGTGCAGAACCGGGTGGCGCTGGCCCAGCCGAGCCTGCCGGAGGAGGTGCGGCAATCGGGCATCACGGTGGACCAGGCTTCGAGCTCGATGCTGCTGGTTTATAACTTCACCTCCGACGACAAGGTAAATCCCTATAGCGTTGAAACGATCAGTGGCCTGCTCGATCAGAACCTCACCGATGCCCTGCGGCGCGTGCCCGGGGTGGGCCAGCTCAAGTATTTCGGCAATCGCCAGCTGGCCTTTCGCCTTTGGCTCGATCCCGCCCGGCTGACGGCCAACAAGCTCACCGCCGCGGATGTGGTGGCGGCCCTGCGCAGCCAGAACCGGCTGGTGCCCGTTGGCCAGATCGGCGCCGCCCCCGCCCCGCCCGGCCAGAGCTACACCTTCACCGTGCAGCTGCAGGGCCGCCTGCGCAGCGTGGAGGATTTCAACACCCTGATCCTGCGGGCCTCCACCGATGGCGGCGTGCTGCGGCTGAGGGATGTGGGCCGGGTGAGCCTGGGGGGCGAGAGTTTCGCCGTGGAAGCCACCGACCTGCGGGGCGTGCCCGCCGTGGGGATGGCGATCTACCAACGCACGGGCAGCAATGCCTTGGAGGTGTCCAGCGGGGTGGCGGAGGTGCTGCGCGAGTTCGCCGACACCATGCCGGTGGGGATGACCATGCAAAAAATCATCGACAACACCGATTTCGTCAAAGCCTCCATCAATGGCGTCACCTCCGCCCTGCGGGACGCCGTGATCCTGGTGGTGCTCGTGCTGTTTCTCTTCCTTCAAGATTGGAAGGCCACCCTGGTGCCGGCGATCGCCATCCCCGTCGCCCTCGTGGGCTCCTTCATGGGGGTGTTGGTGTTTGGGTTCACCCTCAACCAGCTCACCCTCTTCGGCCTGGTGCTGGCCACCGGTCTGGTGGTGGATGACGCGATCACGATCATCGAAAACACCGCCGCCAACAAGGCCGCTGGTATGGGCGCCCTGCCGGCGGCCAAAGCCACGATGGATGGCCTGTTCGGGGCGGTGATCGCCACCTCCCTGGTGCTGCTGGCGGTGTTCGTGCCGGTGCTGTTCTTCCCTGGCGCCACAGGCACGATCTACCGGCAGTTCGCCGCCACGATCCTCTTCGCCATCGCGATCTCCACCTTTAACGCCCTCACGTTTTCCCCCATGCTCTCGGCCCTGCTCCTGGCCTGGGACGGGGATCCGCCCGGGCGCCGCACCTATGGGATCGCTGGCGCCGCCATCGGCTTTGTCTACGGTTTGCTCGCGGGCGGTGGCGGCGGCACCCTGGCCGCCCTCGGCGCGTTGGTCGGCGGGCTGCTGTTGGGGTTCGTGGCGCGGCTGCTGACGGGCCTGCCCCTCAGGCTGCCCCTCACCCTCGCGGGCGGCGTGGCGGGCCTGCTGCTGCCAGGTGTGGGGAACCCCCTGCTGGCCCTGGTCTTCGCCCTGGTGGGGGGGGTGTTTGGCTGGGCCACCCCCGAGATCTTTCGCGGGTTCAACCGCGCGTACGGGGCCATTGAGGGTGGGTATCACCGGGGTTTGGCCTGGGTGCTCTCCCACCGCGCCCTGATCATGGGCGGCTTGCTGGCTGGCATTGCCCTCACGGCCGTGGCTTTCAACACCATCGCCAGCGGCTTCGTGCCGGTGGAAGACCAGGGCTATGCCATCGGCATCGTGCAGGCGCCCGAGGGCGGCTCTCTCGAGACCATGCGCGGCATCAACCAAAAGGTGGCGGCGATCCTGCGGGAGGAGAAGGACATCGAGAGCGCCGCGGTGTTCGGTGGAGCCAGCCTGGCGGGCAACGCCCCCAACCGGGGCCTGTTCTTCTTCGGCACCCGCAACTGGGACGAACGCACCCGCCCAGACCAATCGATGGAGGCGATCGTGGGACGCCTCAACCGGAAACTTGCGAGAATACAGGAGGCACGGGTCATTGTGATCGAGCCGCCCGCGATTCCTGGCTATGGCCAGGGATCTGGCTTTGAGCTCCAGCTGCTCAACCGCGCTGGTGGCGCCCTGGATGACGCCCAATTCTTCGCATTCGCCCAGCGTCTGATCGGCAATGCCAATGCCAGCGGACTTTTTGATCGGGTGTTCACCCAATTCTCTCCGGAGGCGCCCCAGCTGGAAATCCAAGTGGACCGGGATCGTATGGCTTCGCTTGGGGTGGATTTCCAAAGCGCCATGCAGGCCTTTACTTTCAACATCGGCTCCTTCTATGTCAACGACACCTTTGAAGGAGGGCGGGTGCGGCGGGTGTTCGTCCAGGCGGATGATGCCTTCCGCAACAATCCCCAGAAGTTGCGCACGCTCTATGTGAAGAATGCGGCTGGCGAGCCCGTGTCCCTCTCCGAATTCATTCGTGTCGTGCCTACCTCCGGTCCCGCGGTGATTCCCCGTTTCAACCTCTTCCGCTCGATCATGGTGGAGGGAACTCCCGCCCCCGGCCGCAGTTCTGGCCAGTCCATCGCTGACATCCGGCGGCTCTTTGAAGAGCTCTCGATCAATGGCGTCAGCCTGGATTGGACGGGCATTTCCCGCGAGGAAATCCGGGCGGGCGCCCTGGCGATCGTGGTGTTCTCCCTGGGCATCCTCACCGCCTATTTGGTGTTGGCGGCCCAGTACGAGAGCTACACCGACCCCCTGATCATCCTGATGACCGTGCCGACCGCCATGCTCGGTGCCCTGCTGTTTTTAGCGGCCCGTGGCGAGGTTCTCAACATCTTCGCCCAGGTGGGACTGGTGATGTTGATTGGCTTGGCGGCGAAAAACGGCATCTTGATCGTGGACAGCGCCAACCAGCGCATCGAGGAGGGCGCCACCGCCTTGCGGGCCGCCACTGATGCGGCCCGCACGCGCTTCCGCCCAATCCTGATGACCGCCATTTCCTCCCTGTTTGGCTTCCTGCCCCTGGTGCTCGCCAGCGGGGCTGGCGCCCGCGGCCAGGCCTCCCTGGGCACGGTGGTGTTTGGCGGCCTGGCGGTGGCCACCATCCTCTCCCTGTTCGTCGTGCCCGTGTTTTACGTGGTGATGAAAGGACTGACCGGGGGTTCTCCGGCGCTGTCGGGTCCGGCGGAAACCCCATGACGCCCCCCAAGCTCCCTCCGCCCGGCAGCGCGGGCGCCCTGTCCGGCCGGCGGGTGGTGGGCTCCGGCCTGGTCGTTGGCCTGGTGGGTCTGGCCATCGCCTTCTTCCTGCGGGCGGTGGTGGCCAACACCCCCGTGCGGGTAAACGACTACACCCTGTTTTGGAGCACGGTGCTGGCGGGAGCCTTTGGGCTGGTGGCCGGCATGGCGGTGGAGGCCGTGCGCCAGCTGCAGCGGACCAACCCCGATCCGGAGTATCGCCGCGGTGGTCGCTCCAGGCGGCGCCCAACGCTTCCCACCGGTCCGGGAGGGCCAGGCCGGGGTAACTTGCCCTGAGGAAGGGGGGCCACCCCACAGGCGATGACCTACTGCATTGGCTACTGGCTGGAGAAGGGGCTGGTGATGGCCTCCGATTCCCGGACCAACGCCGGGGTGGACTACATCTCCACCTACAGCAAGATGTACACCTTCCAACCCGCGCCCGACCGGCTGTTCGTGGTGTTGGCGGCGGGCAGTTTGGCCACCACCCAGGCGGTGATCAATTGGATCCGCCGCGACCTCGACCGTCCGGCGGACCTGGACAGCGGCTCCGGCAAGGACTTTCGCCATTGCGACTATTTGTTCGAAGCGGCGGCCTACGTGGGGCGGGTCAGCGTGGCGGCCCAAAAGGAAAACGAGGAGACCCTGCGGCGGTCGGGTGCGAGCGGCAGCGCCACCTTCCTGCTGGGTGGGCAGATCGGCTCTGAACCCCATGGCCTCTTCCTGATCTATCCCGAGGGCAACGCGATCATGGCGACGCCGGAAATGCCCTACCTGCAAATCGGCGAGAGCAAATATGGCAAGCCCCCCCTCGACAACATCGGCCATGCCAACCTCTCCTTGGAGGATGCGGCACGCCTCTGCCTGATCTCCCAGGTGCTCACCCAACGCTCTAACCTCTCCGTCGGGCCACCGTTTGAGTTGGTGGTGGTTGAAGCGGGACGGAAGTCGATTGCCCACCAACTCACCATCGAGGGGGAGGATCCCAGCCTCGACGAGATGATCGAGACCTGGAGCGAAGCCCAGCGGGAGGCGCTTTATCGCCTGCCCCGCCTCCCTTGGGAGAGGGTCGACCAGGGCGATATTGGCGAGGAGGGTTAGGGAGTGGACCACTGGATCTCCACCGGCCATTTGCCCGCGGAATCGGTGGTGCGGGCCTTGGTGGAGGAGGCCCATCGACGGTTTCGCTCCGTGCGGGAGGGGGCGGTGGCCACCTACATCCCCGCCCTCGCCTCGGCGGATCCAAACCACTACGGCATCGCCGTGGCCACCACGACGGGGCAGCTGGTGGAGGCGGGGGAGGCCGCCCTGCCCTTCAGCATCCAGAGCCTGTCGAAACCTTTTCTGTATGCCTTGATTTGCCAGGCCGTTGGTGAACGGGTGGTGCGGGAGAAGTTGGGCGTGAACAGCACGGGGCTGCCCTTCAATTCCGTGCAGGCGGTGGAGCGGGCCGATGATGGCTTGTCCAACCCGATGGTGAATGCCGGCGCCATCGCCGCCACCAGCTTGGCGCCGGGGGACACAGCTGAGGCCAAATGGGCCTTCATCCAAGAGGGGTTTTCCCGTTTCGCTGGCCGTCCTCTGGTGCTGGATGGGGAGGTGTATGCCTCGGAGCTGGCCACCAACCGGCGCAATCTGGGCATCGCCAACCTGCTGGAGGAACAGGGGAGCATTTGGTTTGATCCCGAGGCCAGCACCGATCTCTACACGCGCCAATGCGCCCTGAGCGTCACCACCCACGATCTGGCGGTGATGGCCGCCACCTTGGCGAATGGCGGACGCCATCCCTTGAGCGGCGAGCAAGTGGTGGCGCCGCCAATCTGTCAATACGTGTTGGCGGTGATGGTGACGGCGGGGCTCTATGAGACGTCCGGAGATTGGATCTACGACATCGGCTTGCCGGGCAAGAGTGGTGTCTCAGGTGGGATGATCACGGTTGCCCCGGGGAAGGGGGGGCTGGCCACCTACGCTCCCCTCCTTGACGAGGCTGGGAACAGCGTGCGGGGCCAACTCACAGCGGCGTTCCTCTCCCAGCGGTTGGGGCTTCATTTGCTGGCTTCAGAGCCGGCGGAACAAGCTCCCTCAGGCTAAACGGGCGTGCGCCTGACACTGCCGAGGATGCTGGTCGTGGGAGTCCTTTCGGCCAATCCGTGGCCGCTGCCAATCACGTTCTATGCCTCCCCGTCGCGAAGCAGGGCCCGCAGGGACGCGGAGAGGGCATTGGCGGCACGGGCCGCCACGACACCAGTCAGTACCGCCACCCCAACGGTGGCCATGCAGGTGAGCTGGGCCGCTCCCGGTCCCCCCACGCCTATCACCATGGCCAGGGCGGTGAGGGGCAGGCGGTAGCCGCCGGCGATGCCCGCCGCGGCGCCCGCGGCACCAGCCAGGTCGGCTGGGAGGCCGAAGGGTTCGGCGAACACCCGGCCGCTGAGGTCGCCGATCGCCAGGAAGGGCACGAACACCCCGCCACAGCCGCCCGCAGGAACGACAGGGCCAGCAGCTGGAGCGGAGAGGTCGGGTGGGTTTCCGCCCAAACGATCGCCGCTCCCCCGGGCCCGAACGCCGCGGCCGGACTCGCCAGGGTGCTGATCAGCACCATCAGCGCCAAGAGCATCCCGCCGCCGAGCAGTAGGCGTGCCAAGGGTCGGTCGCGCCAGCCCCTGGCCCAGTAGATCGCCTCTCCGGTCAGGGCCGTCAGGGCGCCGGCGAGCACCCCAATGAACAGCATCGCCTCAAGCGCCACCAGGACACTGGGGGGGGAGGCCGTGGGCACCACCAGGCGGATGAGGTTGAGGTTGAGCGCGTTGTTCACGCCCCAGCCGCTGAGGCCCCCCGCGAGCATGGCGGCGGCCCGGGGGGCGGTGAGCGGAATCTGGCGGCGCTGCGCCAGCTCAAACATGAAACAACTGCCCACCAGCGGGATGCCGATCAGGGCCGACACGCTCGCCGCGCCCCCGCCGATGGCCAGGGGACGGGCGAACTGACGCAGCGCTGGCACGGCGCTGCCCAGCCAGCTTCCCGTCGCCACCCCAACGTGCGCGGCGGGGGATTCGGTTCCCATGGGGGCGCCTAGCCCCACGGTGGAGAGGATGGCCAGGGCCCGCAGGGGGGCCAGGTTCCAGGGAAACCGCTCCTCCATGCCGGAGGCGTTGACCACATCGCCGGTGAGATCGGCCCGGGCGATGTCATGGGGGAAGGAATACCAGGAGGCACCGGACGGTTTCGCGCCAGGCCTCTCCTCGTCCTGTGGGGCGATGGTTTGGGCCGGTTGCCCCTTGCCCAGGCCGAAGAGCACCAGCACCGCCAGGGAGACCCCCAGCAGGGGCCAAACCCTCAGCCAGGCGACGCCCAGCGCTCCAGTGCTGGCAAGGCTCAGCTTGATCAGCTCGGTGAGGAGCACCGCCGCGATGGAGCCGATCAGGCCCCCCGCCAGCCCCGCTCCGGCCCAGGCGCCGATCGTGCGGATCCGGGAGTGGTTCATCTCCATGACGTTGACGATCAAGCCCGGATCGCGGAGCCTCGCCGGGAGAGAACCAACGTATCAGCCGCCCGAACAGTTAGGCGAAGCAGTGAGGCGATTCGTGGGGGAATCGGCGATCCAGTCAGCGGTGCGGGGGCGCGACATGGGTGGCTGGCAGATGCTCGGCGGGGGTGGTGCTGTGGTTGCCATCCCGCAGGGCTGTGTAGTTGGGTGAGAGGATTTCGATGCCGTTCTCATTGCATTTGTCCTGGATGCTCTGGTGGAGCAGCGAATAGCTGAAGACCATCATGTTCGGATCATCCGTGTAGGCGTTGAGTTGATAGCTGACATGGTCGTTGTCCAGGCTGGTTTGCAGGATGAAGGGAGCGGGATCCCTGAGGATGTGGGCTGTGTTCAGGGCCGCGTCAATCAGGGTGTCATGCGCCTTGCGCCAGGGAACGTCGTAGCCCAGGGTGACAGTGGTCTGCAGGATCAGGGAGCGGCTGAGCTCGCGGGAGGAGATGTTGTAATTCACCACCTTGTTGCTCAGCAGGGTTGCGTTTGGAATGGTGATGACTTGATTGGCCGGCGTGCAAATGCGCACAGCCAGGAAATTGGTTTCAATAATATCGCCCACCACGTCGCCCACGCGAATGTGATCACCAATGCGAAAAGCACGGGTGTAGATGAGGATGATCCCCCCAATGACATTGGTGATGGCCGAGGTGGAGCCCAGTGATAACAAAAGACCTAGAAAGACGGACACACCTTGGAAGGCGGGTGAGTTGAAACCAGGCAAATAGGGAAAGGCCAGGATCGTCGCCAGGGCAAGGACAAGAATGACCAGCAGGTTGTAGGTGGGACGGGCCCAGTCGGAATAAAATCCTGGAATCTCGAGATTGCCGCGTTCCACGGCCGTAAAAAATGGCTTGATCACGCGCAGGGTGTAATAGGCGATGAGGCTGATGATCGCCACGATGAATAGGTTTGGCAGATAGTTCGCGATGGCCGATAGGGTTAATTCCAGGGATTGATAAACATACTCCATGATGCTTTCCCCCACGGCGCGTGTCCAGGGGAACAGGCGCAGGTTGAACGCCGCGTAAATGATGGCCAAGATCAGCAGTAATCCTAACCGGAATAGTCTTAGGGTCTGTATCCAGAAAGCGGCGATTGCGGCGGGTGAAATAATCTCCGCCTCCTTGACGCGGATGCCGGGCACCCGTCCGGCGATGGCCCGGCCGAGCCAAGGAAACAGCTGTCCCGAGGCCATCAAAACCACACCACAGGACGCCAGGAACGCCAGGCTGGCAATCAGCGCGTAGAACAAATTGCGGGCCAATTGCCGCGGTTCGCGATCATCCCGATAGCGCGTGATGGCGGCTTTGATCAGGGGCAGCACTTGTTCCGCCAAGGCTTGGGGGGTCGATCGTCTGGCCTTCGCGTCCTGTTCTGTGATCGTCAAGAGCACCTCAGGGCCCACGCTGAGGAAAACGGAGTTGTCATCGGCATTGCGTTGAATGGTGAGTTCCTCAACGGCAATGGCATCGTTTTGGGCGATGCGGTTGAGCCGGCGCGTGATGGCTTGGGCCCTCTCCTCGGCCGAAAAACCAGAAATCGCACGCCGAATCGTCAGGATTTCTTGGCCATCCAGGATCACCGGAAAGCCATCGATTCTGTTTTCCGCCTGGGTCTGGCTCTGGGGCGCCTCCAGTGGCAGCCCAGGGCCGGGCGGTCGGGCCAGGCCTGGTGCCGTGAGCATCAACACGGTGGCCCCAACGATGGCCAGCAGTCGGCGGGCCTGTCGTCGCCAGCTGCTGAGGAGAGAGGGCCGGCGCGAGCCGCGGGGGTTGGAGCGGTGCTGGGCCGGAGCTCCGTTCCTGGACCAGGCGGCCCTGGATGGGGCCGGAGGATGGGCGTTGGCGCGGGAAGGCATGGCGTGGCGCTGGAGAAAGGCGAGTAAGGAGGACTGGCTGGCCGGGTCAGTCCCCGGCATCACGCCGACCGGTGGGCCCACCCCCTTGATTCTTGCCTGGTTGGGCCTGCCTTGCTCCGGGGCCAGCAACCCAGCGGGGAGCCGAGCTAGGACAAGCGATTCAGGAAGTAGGGGATCATGACGGCATTGAGCAGATCAATAAAAAACGCTGACACCAGGGGGAGAACGATGAAGGCCTTCGGGGAGGGGCCGAATTTCTGGGTCACGGCGGTCATGTTGGCCATGGCGGTGGGGGTGGACCCCAGGGTGAACCCCATGAAGCCGGCGGCTATCACGGCGGCGTCGTAGCCCCCGCCCAGCAGGGGAAAGACGAGGAGGAGATTGAGGGTGAGGGCCAGGGCGAATTGGGCGATCAGGATCAGCAGCAGGGGACCCGCCAAATCCACCAGAGTCCAGAACTGAATGGTCATCAAGGACATGGCCAGGAAGGCACCGAGGGAGATTTCGGCGATGAGGCCGATGGCGGGGGTGCGTGACGGCCAGCGGAGGCGGAATTGGCCAATCCGTTGGGGCAGCACATTGCTCAGCAGGATGCCCACAATCAAGCAAGGTACAAAGAGCGGCAGAAAGAGGCCAAGGTCCCGGATCAGCCCTTGCAGGAGCGAGCCAAAGATGATGCAAATGTTGATGGCGAGCACCGCGCCGAGCACATCATCCGCGCACATCGTTGGCACCTTCACCGCGTTGGCGTTCGCGGTGTTGGCCTTATCCAGGGTGGCCGCAGCTGGAGGAGCCGTGGGGCTGGACCTTTGGATCGCTGGCGGTCCTGGTGTCGGGCTGGTGTGTTGGGTTGGACCGGCGCCCAGCCGGTGGCGACGGATCAGAAATTGGGCGGTGGGGCCCCCGGTGGCGCTCGCGAGAATCAGGCCAAAGGTGGCGGCGGCGATGCCGATCTCCGCCGCATTGGCCACCCCCGCCTCCGCCGCGAAGCGCGGCGCCCAGGCGATGGTGGTGCCATGGCCGCCAATCAACGACACGGTGCCCGCCAGGAGCCCGGCGCCGGGGGCCATGCCGATCGCGCGGGCCAGGGCGATGCCCAGGCTGTTTTGGGCCAGCATCAACACGATGGTGAGGCCGAGCAGCACCAGCAGCGACCGACCGCCGCGGCGCAGGTCCGCGAAGCTGGCGTTCATGCCCACCGTGGTGAAGAAATAGACGAGCAGCAGATCGCGGGCGCGCATGCCGAAGCTGATGTCCAGTCCAAAGGCGGCGTGGAGTATGGCGATCACCAGGGCCACAAACAGGCCGCCACTGACCGGTTCGGGAATTGTGAAGTCCCGCAGAAACCGCACGTGTTGGTTGAGCGTCTTGCCCAAAAAAAGAACCAGTATCCCTAGCGTTACGGTGAGGAAAGAGGCAATTTGAATCTGGCCATCAACAATGTTCATTTCTACTGGGCGGCGATTGGATTCTGAGGGATCAAACGAGGTTAACCTCGGCCATTCCCTTCGCTCTTGTCCTGTGGGGGCTGACCCGTGGCAGGCCCGTGCGGGCCGGATCCTCCAGGCCCCGGTCCAGGGCCTCGCCCAATAGGCAGCCGCCCGCCAGGTGTTGTTCCGTGAGGAGGTCATGGCGGCGGAAATGGTCCACAAAGTTGGCAATCTGCTCCGGCTCATAGGGCATGCGGGTGAGCAGGCGGATCAGGGCGGTGACGCGGTGCTCGGTGAGGAGATCGAGCTGGGCGTTATCGCTCCAGGAGAGCAAGGACACGCCACTGTGCACCCGTTGGCCAAACTCGTCGAACTGGGTGGGAAACAGATGGAGGAGATCGCCTTTGCCGTCCTGGTACACCGGAATCAGGCCAGCGTGGGACGGGTTGGGTTGGTAGCCATGCGCCAGCAACGTCTCCCACACATGGCGCGCCACAGCCGTGAGCTGGCTGTTCGGATCAAGAAGGTGGAAGGCCTCAGCGACTTCCCGTTTGCGCCCATCCCAGTAGGTCTCGCTGTGGCCAAAGGGCTTGGCGAGCCATGCGGAGGACTCATCGATCATGGTGATGTTGATGGAGCCATCACCCCCCGTGGCGCGGCCGCTGAGGATCGGCAGCCCATCGGGCGTTTCCGCGTGATGCAGCTGGAAGATGTCGCCCCCAGCGTAGGACTGGGTCCAATTGCGCTGATGGGGGGAGGGGTCAGGTTATGGCGCGTTTGGTGCCGTAGGGAGACGGCAAGGGATCGCCTGCGTCGATGCGTTCTGCTTTCCGTCCGAGTCCAGCTCGACTCCAGCGCCACCAACCGAGAGCGATTGCGAGCTTTCCTCTCCCTGTTGGCGGCCCAGTCGCTGGAGGGGGATGAGGCCGGTGAGGCATGAGTGGCCCATGGCTGTCGCCTGTTTCGCGCCAAGGAGGGTGGAGGGCGGCCATGGGATGTGTGGCGTGGCAGAGCAAAAAAATCGAGGCGCCTGCGGCGCCGGACGGAAGCGGCCAACAGCCAACAGCCTTGATCCAACAGCCAGGGTTAAGAAACAGCCAAGTGTTAAGGGATCAAGGGTTTAAGGGTTGAGGGAAGGGTCCTGGGGGAGGCAGACCACACGAAAACCGACGCTGTCGAGGGCGAAGTCGGGCCGGACGTGGCCGCGGTAGGCCGAGCGGCAGCCCCTGGGAAGGTGGAACCAGGAGCCGCCGCGCAGCAGCCTTGTCGCATCTTCCCCGGCGCTGGACAACCGGGCCCTCCCATCCGTGGGTGCCCCGGCATAGGAATCATGCCAATGATCCAGACACCACTCCCACACAGTGCCGTGCATGTCCTGCAAACCCCAGGCGTTCGCGGGAAAGCCGCCGACAGGGGTTGTTTCGCCTCGTTTTTCGCCCTTCGGTCCATTGGCGTAGGAGACAGTGGCGTCGTAGTTGGCCAACTCCGGGCTCAGGGTTGGCCCGAAGGCGAAGGGCGTGGTGGTGCCGGCCCGACAGGCGTATTCCCATTGCGCCTCACTGGGCAGGGAAAAGATGCGGCCCAAGCGCTGGCTGAGGCGCCGGCAGAACTCCATGGCGTCGTGCCAGCTCACCTGCTCCACAGGGCGAGTGTCGCCTTTGTAATAGGAAGGAGCCTGCGCCAGCTCCCGCTCGATCCTCGGCCAGCCGGCCACCACCCGCCACTGGGCCTGGGTGATGGGCGTCTGCCCCAGCCAAAAGCCCCGCAGCGTCACCTCGTGCTGGGGGCCTTCATCGTCAGAACGCCCCTCCTCTCCGGGGGGTGAACCCATCTGAAAGCGGCCGGCAGGGATGGCGATCAACGGCAGTGTCACCCCCGGGGCCAGCAGCGGCAGCTCCGCAGTCAAGCGCTCGACGAGGGCGCGCGCCCGCAGGGGGCGGGTCTGGATCCGCCAGTCCTCCCCCTGGCGTTCGATCCAGGCTTGGGTCAGATCCAGGGGGTGGATGGCGCCCTGGCCGGCGGGCGTCTGTTGCGAAGCCACGGGCTGATCGCGGGAGGATCCGTCGCTGGGCGGGCGGGACGCGGTGGCTGGGCCGCCGCCGTCCCCGCCCCGCCGCGGGGATGCCAGCTGGGCTACCCCCAGCGCCGCCAGGGGCACCCCGGCGGCGGTGAGCAGCAGCTTGCGGCGCGTCAGCAGCCGCGTCAGCCCCTCCCGCAGCTGTCGCTGGGCCCGCTGGCGCTCCGCCGCGAGCCGGGCGTCCCGCTCCTGGCGCTGCCGCCGCGCCTCCGCCGCCCGGAGCTCCCGCTCCCGCCGCCGGCCCTCCTCCTCAGCCTCCCGCCGGGCCGCCTTTTCCCGGTCCTCCCGCAGCCGTTGGGCCTCCGCCTCCCGCTCGTCCCGCTGCCGCCGCTCCGCCGCCTCCCGCTCCTGGTGCTCGCGCCGGGCCCGGTTCTCCGCTTCAACCTGCCGCCGCTCCTCCTCCTGCCGCTGCCGCTCCGCCTGGATCCGCTGCCGCTCCCGCTCCAACTCCGCTTCCACACGCTGGCGTTCCCGATCCCGCTCGGCCTCCCGCGCCTGCCGCTCCCGCGCCGCCGCCGCCTCCAGCGCCCGGTGCACCTCCTCGGCGATGCGCACCAGGGCGCGGCGCTGCTGGGGCTCGGTCATTTCCTCCAGGGAGGGCTCCGGCGGCAGCACCGCCTGGTAGGCGTGGATCGGCGTGCGGCTCACCCAGCAGGGACTCAGGCTCACCCAGAGGATCGGCACCCCCTCGGCCTCCGCCGCCGCCAGCAGCACCGGCACCTCCCGCCCCATCACGAAATCGGACGCCAGAAACTCTGCGCTCACCAGCAGCAGCGCCACCCGTGCCCGGGCCAGGGCCGTTTCGATCGTTTGTTGCCACCGCTCGCCGGGACGGATCTGGCTGTCGTCCCAGAGCACCAGCTCCTCGCCCGCCTCCCGCAGCAGGGGCGCCATGGTGGTGCGCAGCCGATCCACCCAGGCGCGATCGGCGCGGCTGTAGCTGATGAACACGTGCCGGCGGTGCTCAGGGGCTGGCTGGGGCACGTCGCTGGGGCCGGGTCCGCTGGGGGCAGTGTGGCAGGGGTGGGCTGGAGCCAGGCCGCTCCTTGCCTGTGACAGAGGGTGGCACTGGATCGCCAGGCCGGCCGGCCCCCTCCACGTCCGCCCAGCCCTTTCACCCCGTGCAGAGCGATCACTGGTTTCACGAGGTGTGTCGGGTTCTGCCCGATCGGCCCCGCCAACTGATCCCCGACCTGGCCGCCCCAGCCGCGGCAAGCCAGGCACAGGACTCCAGCCTCCCCTCTGATCCGGCCTCCGAGGACAGCGGCCAGATGTTTCGGCCCGTGGCGCTCAAATCCGTCGCCCACCATCCCGATGGTGTGCCCTGGCCCCGCCACCACCCCGGCGGCAGCGACCAGATGCCGGTGGTGCTGCTGGAGATGCAGATGCGCAACGACCCCCGCTTCCAGCGCCGCCTGGGCGCCGAAACCTTGGCTGGATGGATGACAAGGCTGAAGAAACTCCCCACGACAAGGCTGAAACAACTCCCCCATCTCCGCGGTTCTCTCTGCAGCCCAGACTGGGAGATCACCCTGGGAGAGGACTTTCGGCATCGCGTCCCCGAATCACTGGATGGGTATATTCATTGTGGAGAGCAACGAACAATGAAACCATCTTCCCCATCGAATTGATGCAGCGCTTAGAGAGGTCGCGAGTCATTCCCCAGGGAATGCCTTCATGGATAAACCTATTCCTTACTGAAGCAGCCTCCCTGATGAAGGAAGAAACATCTTCGTAATTCACGGAATTTGTCTGGCTAAGCTGCGTAACCGCAGCCTCCCACTTGGCGCCAACAACGGAAGGAAACAGTTTTTCCATCCTCTGACTGGTTGACTTGTTGTCGGCCAGTAATCTCTTGATCAGCTCGTGATCCACGCGCTTCGCAAGCAAGTTCTCGACAAGGAAGTTGGTCAATAAAGCTTCGCGCAAGGAGCAGAAAATTAAGACGGTATTGATATCGCTGCCCTGGGGTGATGATCGATCATGAAACAACGCGGGCGCCTCCGAGTGAAACACCTCTTGCATCAGATCCACCAGGAGGCTGATATTGGCATGGAACGCCAATCGTCTCCTCCTCTCCTCCGCCGAGCAGGTTGGGCAACGGTGGCCAACGCGCATCCGTTCAGGATCGCGATCAATGATCCCGCAGGCTTGGCAGATGAAATGGTCGCAAACCAAGGTGCTGAGGTGTTGGTGGTGGATATCAGAAGCCTCCCTCACGCCCCCGCTCAAAACCGCAGTGTCGCCCGCACCAGCGCCCCCCAAACGCTCAGGCTGGGGTCTCCCGCGCTGCCCGCTGGCGCCAGGGCCTGGCTCAGGCTGATGGTGTCCGCCATCGCCCCCCGTGGCCGGCTCAGCCAGAAGACGGCGGGCGTGAGGCTGAAGCCATCGCTCAGGCGGATCACGGTGGCCAGCTCCAGGGCGAGGCCGGAGTCGTTGAAGCGAACGTCGTCGAGCCCGTCTACGCCGATCACGTGGGCGGGAGCGCCCACCGCCAGCAACACAGTGTTGCCAACGCCGAAGGCATCGCTCCAGCTCAGGGCCACGCTCCAGGAGGTGGTCGTCACCCCGCTGAGCCCAGCCACCGGATAGGCGCGGAAGGCAAAGCG